>JAAUUE010000066.1 GCA_012031635.1 Coleofasciculaceae cyanobacterium SM2_1_6
CACACAGAGGAGGGAGTCGGAGCGGGCAGACAATTGCCTTGCAGGCAGGTGTTCGGCTGGGCATAGCGGCCAACGTTGGACTTGGACCATTGGGGATTTTCAGTTCTGGCAAAAGGTAACTACTGGCTCGATCGAGCAACTGCTGCCCGACAGCGTTGAGGTCAAGATTGGGATCAGGATGATCTAGGTACTGAGCGGCAAAGGCGGGGGTACTGTGACAGACAATTACAGGTTGGCTAATTAGTTGATTGGTTTGTTGATCAGCTTGTGGATTAGTTAATTGACTAGTTTGTTGATCAAGAGATTCCTCCAGAAATTGACCCAGAGATTGAACTAAGGGAAGGCGTTTACTGCTATCTAAACCCAACCATGCTAAATCTGGATCTTCAGGAAAATTGACCGCTTGCCAAGGCGGAATCCGGGCGGCAAAGGTTGCTTGCAACTCAGGAGCATAACCAGCCATCACCGCAATACAGCCATCGTAGGTTACTGCGGCTAACTGGGTTAGGTAGGTTTGGAAATAGTTGGGAAGAAAATCTGGGTTTAGTCCTGACTTTAATTCTCGATTTGTATCTTGTGCCAAACCTTGATCTCGATCTAAAGATTTGGGGGAAAGGATCGCCAGAGCTTGGGGGGCAGGAATCGCAATCACTAGAGCCTTGGCTTGAATAGTAGGACTATCTGCTGGCAAATCTAACCCTAGCTGCCAGCCTTGGTCTGTGGCTTGGACTCGATCGACCCGGTGACTCAGGCGGATATCTAAACCCTGGGCTAAGGTTTTAGCGATCGAACTCATCCCCAAGGGAGCAACGTAGCGATCTGTGCCAATTTGAGATTTCCATAATTTAGTCTGATCTCTGCCTGTAGTTGAGTCTATCTCTGTATCTCTAAATTCATAATTTGTATTAGCCCACGAAATGATCAGTCCCTGCTGTTGGAGAAACTCAATCAAGTCTTTGGTATAACTGCCCTGATTTTCTAGGTACTTAGCTCCGTGGTCGGCGATCGTCCCTGATAAGCGCCGAGTTGCCAAACGCCCACCGACCCCACGGGATTTTTCGAGGAGCACCACCCGCCGCCCCTGTTCTTGGAGATACCTACCACAAGTAATTCCCGCTAAACCCGCTCCGATAATTACCACATCCTCCATAGAGAAACCCTGCTTTTTAATGCTTTAGTCTGGAAATAATCCTATGTCATAATTACCAAAACATTCGCAAAATATCGTCACAGATTTGTTAAGATCGGAACCAGTCTAAAATTATTTAAACCTGATAGATAGCTATAGCAGTCCTAAAGGATTTTCGCCCACCGAGGGCGGGTGAAATCCTTTACCAGAAACAATCTAATCTAACAAATGATTTAGGATTGCTACATACACCCTAGCTAATTACTAGTGGTCTAAGACTGAATAAGTCCTACACACCTAATACATCACAGCAAAGATCATCGCTGTACTGAAACCCCCATAATATGTCATCTAACTCTGTAAATACTTCTAATGGCTCAGGAATGCTCCTGTCCGAGGAAAAGACTGAAGCAAGTAGCGAAAAATCTGTCTCAGAAGATTATCCCATTACGCTCCAACGTTTATTACAGCCAGACCTAGAGAAGGTTGAAGCTCTCCGGCAAATTCTTTATCGACACCGGGGCGATCGCCAACTTGTGATTATGCAGGATTTCCCTGATCCAGATTCCCTTTCCTGCTCTTGGGCCTATAAACTAATTGCCAAGGAATACGGAATTTCCTGTGATATTGTCTATGCCGGAGCCTTGAGCCACCAAGAAAATATTGCCCTAGTGAAACTAACGGGGCTGCCCCTCCAGCGCTGGACAATCCAGAGCCTCAAGGAAAGAGATTTGTCCATATATCAAGGCTGTATCTTGATCGACAACCAAGGCACAACCAGTCAACTCCTCCCCTGTATCCGCAATGCTGCCATCCCGATCACGGCGATTATTGACCACCACACCAGCCAAGGGGATCTACAGGCAGAATATACGGATCTGCGTCCTTCCACCAGAGCCACCGCCACTATTTTTACTCAATATCTGCAATCTGGACTGCTGAAGTTGGATAGTAGCATCGGCGAGCATGTGAAGTGTGCGACGGCGTTGATGCACGGGTTGCGCTCTGATACCGATCGCCTGATGCAGGCCCAAGAAGAAGATTTTCTGGCGGCGGCTTATCTGAGTCGGTTCTATGATGCCCAGTTACTGGATGCTGTGATGCAGGCTTCTCGATCGAAACGAGTCATGGATGTGATTGAACGCAGCTTAAAAAACCGCATGGTGCAGAATAATTTCTCGATCGCTGGGGTGGGTTATCTGCGGTATGACGATCGAGATGCGATCCCCCAAGCGGCAGATTTCCTCGTCACGGAAGAAAATGTCCACACCGCCGTGGTTTATGGCATTGTCCACGATGAAGATGAAGAACTAGAAGTGGTGATTGGCTCCCTACGGACAACGAAGATTACCCTCGACCCCGATGAGTTTATTAAGGAAGCCTTTGGGCAGGATGGGCAGGGTAGATTCTTTGGAGGCGGTCGGATGATGGCGGGGGGCTTTGAGATTCCCATTGGTTTTCTCTACGGTTTCAACGAAAGCCAAGACTACGCCAAGATCAAGTGGCAGGTTTTTGATACCCAGATCAAGCAAAAGCTCCTACAATTGGTCAGCCCCAAGGATAACTTGTTGCATAACGATTAGATGAATCCCTCGTCTTATTTAGTAACCTGTTTGGTAGCGATCGCCCTAATTGCCACCCCGACGATCCTCCCTCTACAATTCCCAAGTATTACCCATGCCCAGACTAACTCCCTGAGTTGGTCAAATTTGTTTGATCAGGCTCGAAATTTGGAAAATGCAGACCAGTACCTAGAGGCGGAAAATGTCTATCGGCAGATTCTCTCTGCTCCTCAACCCGCTTCTTTGCCAGAGCTGCCAACTCTCAGGGGGTCGGTGGAGATACAAGTGGCTCTGGTTATCGTAGTGTTAGTTCGCTTCGTCAAGAGACTATTTCTCTGTTTCGGCAGTTGGTAAACCGCTACCCCAATTCTTGGGCAGCAAGGACAGAATATCTCGATTTACTCGATCGAGCAGGACAATCAGAGGAAACGATCGCAGCCTATCGTGAGGCAATTCGGCTTCAGCCCGGGAATTTTGGACTATACGAGCAGTTGGCAAATAATTTTGAGCGCTTCGATCGACGACGGGAGGCGATCGCCCTTTATGGCAGTTATTTTTTGACTGATTAGGCTAATCTTGCCTCCTTGGCAACTTGCTCAATCCACTTGCTGAGTTGGGTTGGGGAGGCAGGACGAATAGAACCCAAGGAAGTTATTTTGACTGGCTTGATGCCGCAAAACTCCAAGATAGTTTTCTTGATTTGCTGATGGCCAGGACTCCTAAAGACTAGCCAGTTGTACCAAGGTGGAGTATCCATGGTGACGATCGCATGAGCACTCCGCCCTGTGAGCAATTTATCCCAGAGTTGAGAATTTTCTCGATACTTAAAAGCATAGCCCGGTAGGAGGGTACGATCGAAAAAACCCTTCAGCAAAGCAGGCATAGAACCCCACCACTGGGGATAGATAAAAACCAGATGGTTTGCCCAAGAAATCGCCTCTTGAATTTCCCTCAGGCACGGCTCAAGCTCTTGTCTTTTTTGATAGCCATAATGCAAAATCGGATCAAACTCAAGCTCTCCTAGCTTAAAGAGCTTCACGGTATGCCTCATTTCTGTCGCTGCGGTGGCATAGGTTTCTGCGAGCTTGCCGCAGTAGCTACTGACCTCTGGATGCCCCAAAATAACAACAATATTTTTAGACATATTACCTCCTTTTTTATACTCATATTTGTAGTTTTCATCCTCGACTTTGTGGTTTACCTAAATGCAGCTTGTTTAGTTAACTTATTGTGCTAATCTTTGTGAGGCATTTTCTCTTCTAGAAGTAACCGGGACATGGTTGGTAGCCGCAGCTAAACCAAAGACGGGCATATTACTATAGACAACTTCGTAGTTGCCCGGAGATATTTGATAGGTTTCGTGCCAAATGCCCACGCTGCCATCACTGCCGACAGATTTGCTGAAACTTTGCCATGCCTTCAGGTGGGGTTCCGAGGGGCTGCGGGCAAAACGCTCTAGATCCTCGAACGATCGCCAGTAAGACAATAGCAAGGTAGTTAAGGGAAGCAGCCGAAAGAAGCTCTCTCCGCCCAAAAATCCTTTTTCGGGATACCGATGGAGGGTTTCCAGCATGGGAGCCATCGCCTGAGCCACAGGAGTCCATTTATCAACAGCCCAAAATTTATTTACCCGCATTCCAATTAAAAACACCACAAAAGGTTCATCCGTATGGGCTGTAAAACGTCCGGGGCTTACAGTTTGTCTAGCAGTATTTCTTGCGCTGTGGCTGGCGGAACTTGGGGCTGGATTGTTGGCGGAATTTCTGGCATTCATGGGTTTATTCCTGAGAATATTGCAGGACTTACACAAAATATGACTGTCTCTATTGTTGGTGGACGTAAGGTAATTAGCCCACACTACCCATAGAGTCTATAGGTAAGCCCTATATTAGTTATCTATTTAATTTTTCAGCTAATACTAATTTGTTTTAATACTAGCTTAGTTGATTATTCAATTGTTTGAATATGCTGTCTAGTGTACAATCACTTTATTGAATATGTCAAGAGGAAATTTAAGAGGTATTTATGGCATTAGCCCATGCAATTTTGGCGGTGTTGATGGGAAATCCCTGTAGTGGTTACGATTTGCGGAAAAATTTTGAAGGCTCCGTGGGCTTTTTTTGGCGGGCAACTTTCCAGCAGATCTATCGAGAATTAGCCAAGCTAGAAGCACAGGGCTTGCTCACTGCCGAGACGATCCAGCAGTCCCAGCGCCCCGATAAGCGTATTTATTCCGTCACTCCCACGGGGCAGCAGTACCTACAGGATTGGATTGCTCAACCCGTGGCTGTCAGCCCGATCAAAGATGATTTATTAGTGAAATTATTTGTAGGGCATTTAGTCCCTAGGTCAATTCTTTTAGGAGAACTGGAACAACATCGCCAAGCCCACCTAGAGCAGTTAGCGATCTACGAAGTGATTGCTCAAAAATATTTCTCGGAGATCGTTGGCGTAGCCTCTCCTTTGGAGAATCGCCTTTCCCCCGCCGGAAAATTTCAATACCTCACCCTCCGCAATGGTATCCACTACGAGCAGGCTTGGTTGGCATGGTGTAGCGAGACGATCGATTTTTTAAGTTCTGAAAAATAAAAAGGGACTAATTCCTGAGAACAGCCCCTTAACTTTACAGCCAAAATTGACTTTTAACTTTTAACTTTTAACTTTTGGCACCTACTTGATAAACAGCATTTCCTGATAGGTAGGTAGGGGCCAGAGATCATCGGCGATTTCTCCTTCTAGGGCATCACCATACTCTCGAATTTTATCCATTAAGGGACGGATGGTTTTCCCAGAATATTGCATATGTTCATCCACAGAGGCAAAATCATGTTTAGCTAAGGCAGTTTCTAGACTGCTGACCGTCTCCATCATGGATTTAGTGAGGGCTGCAACTTTTTCGGCTGTGGCTTTTTCGAGGTCAATACCGATGTCCTTCAAGCCAGCGATCGTGTGGGCAAGTTCCGAGAGATATCTCACCGCCGTAGGATAAATAATGGTTTTTGCCATGCTGATCACGAGCTTCGCTTCCACCTCGATCGACAAAATATACTGCTCGGCATAGATTTCAAAACGGCTGGCCAGCTCCACCGGAGATAGGACCCCAGTTTTGGCAAACAGGTCTTTGATATTATCCTGCTCTAATACTGGGAGGGCATCAGCAGTAGTTGGTAGATTGGGCAAGCCTCTTTCGGCGGCTAACTTGTGCCATTCTTCCGAATAACCATTCCCGCCAAACACCACCGCTCCGTGGTCATCCATCACTTCCTTGAGGACGATCTGAATTGCTGCGGTCAACTCCGCCCCTTGACTAAGCTGGGCTTCGAGCTTATTTGCCATCCAATCTAAGGAATCTGCCAAGACGGTATTTAGTGCCACCAGAGGTCCTGACACCGACTGCCCAGAACCCACCGCCCGGAACTCAAAACGGTTACCAGTGAAGGCAAAGGGAGAAGTCCGGTTGCGATCGCCTGCATCCTTGGGAAATAGGGGCAGAGTATCGACCCCTAAATTCATAATGCCCTTGCTCTTGGAACCTGTGATTGCTCCCTGTCTAATTTGTTCAAAAATATCCTCTAGTTGGGAACCTAGGTACACAGAAATGATCGCTGGAGGAGCTTCGTTGGCTCCTAGGCGGTGGTCATTACTTGCTGTAGCAACAACAGCCCGGAGCAGAGAACCGTACTTATGGGCGCCCCGGATCACGGCTCCGCAAAAGATTAAAAATTGAGCATTGGAGTGGGGAGTATCACCGGGGTCGAGGAGGTTTCCTTGGGTCGCATTACCCACAGACCAGTTAACGTGCTTCCCAGAGCCATTAATGCCAGCAAAGGGCTTTTCGTGGAGGAGACAGAGGAAACCATGCTTCTTGGCCGTGTGACGCAGAATGGTCATGGTCAATTGTTGGTGGTCACTAGCCACGTTGGCCGCCTCAAAAAATGGGGCAAGCTCAAACTGTCCGGGAGCAACTTCGTTGTGTCTGGTTTTGGCAGGAATTCCGAGGCGGTACATTCTTTCTTCCACTTCCTGCATGAAGACCTGCACCCGTTCGGGGATGGCTCCAAAGTAGTGGTCATCAAATTGTTGTCCCTTGGCGGCGGGTTTCCCAAACAGAGTCCGACCAGACAGGAGCAGATCGGGACGGTGGGCAGCAAAGTTGGCATCAACGAGGAAATATTCTTGCTCTGCCCCACAACTGGAGTTGACCGGGGCGACTTCCTGATGGCCAAAGAGTTTGAGGACTCTGGTGGCGGCTTTGTTCATGGCAGCGATCGAACGCAGCAGGGGGGTTTTCTTGTCTAAGGCTTCCCCAGTCCAAGAGACAAACACGGTGGGAATACACAGGGTCAATCCATTGTCCGTTTCCATGACGTAGGCGGGACTGGTGACATCCCAAGCGGTATAACCACGGGCTTCAAAGGTCGATCGAATCCCGCCATTGGGAAAAGAAGAACCATCCGGCTCCCCTTGGACCAGCACTTTTCCGGCAAATTCAGAAATTACTGAGCCATCACCTTGGACAGAAATAAAACCATCATGTTTTTCGGCGGTGGCATTGGTAAGAGGGTAGAAAACGTGGGCGTAGTACAAAGCTCCCTTGGCAATCGCCCAGTCTTTCATGGCGACGGCAACGATATCAGCGATCGAGACATCCAGAGTCTCCCCACTTTCAATAGTCTTCTTCAATGACTTAAAGATACTCTTGGGCAGACTTTGTTGCATTTTGCTCAGACTAAAAACATCCGCAGCCCAAAGCTCTTCTAGCTTGCCGGGGGGAGTTGCTGGCCTTGGCTCTCGATTGGTGATATCGCAAATGGCCTGAAGCCGGGAGTCATTTCCACTCATAGTAATTTCCTTCTAAAATATTGAATTTTCCAGATATTTCCAGATATTAGGGAGATATTAGTTGGTTGTGATTCAACAAAATGTATGCTACACAGCAGAATCAAAACTCCCATTGCCGTGTGTTTGAGGAAATCCTAGGCATTAGCTTGCTCGACAATTTCTGGGGGAATTAGCTGCCCTCGAAAATTAACTATATTCCCGACAACGGCGATCGCCGGAGCCGTGAACCCCGCTTGCGCCACCGCTGTCACCACCGCTCCCAAGGTGCTAAATAACTCTTGCTGCTGGGGTGTTGTCCCCCACCGGATCAGGGCTATGGGAGTTTCTGGAGGTAAGCCGCCGAGAATTAATTTTTGGGTAATAGTCCCCAGATTGTGCAAGCCCATATAGATCACAATGGTTTCTGCGCTTTGGGCGATCGCCTGCCAATTTACCTCTGGGCGATACTTGCCTGCTGCTTCGTGTCCAGTTACAAAGATCACCGAGGAACTATAGTCTCGATGGGTCAAGGGAATCCCCGCATAGGCAGGAGCCGCAATCCCCGAAGTTACCCCCGGTACGACCTCTACTGCAATGCCTGCCTGCACCAAATCCACCATCTCTTCACCGCCCCGCCCAAACATAAAAGGATCACCAGCCTTAAGCCGCACCACGATCGCTACTTCCTGCGCCTTAGCAATCAAAATCTGAGTCGTTTCAGTTTGAAGTTTGGAATGAAATCCCCGCCGTTTCCCTGCATCGATCCTTTCCGCTTGGGGATTGATCATTGCTAAAATCTCTGGGCTAATCAACGCATCGTAAACCACCACATCGGCAAATTCCAATAAATTCTTACCCTTCAGGGTCATCAACCCCGGATCTCCGGGACCCGCCCCCAACAAATACACCTTACCCAAAATTCCTTCCTCTCTTACTCAAAAATTAAGGCTCAAAAATCAAAAGTTAAGAAAAATAACAGATGCTAATTTATTAACCATGTGCTAGTTTAAATCTACAGCCATCATAAAGGAGCGTTCCTCTTAATGGAATATATAGATAAGGTCATTGAAAAAATTCGGGAATTAGCAAAGAAACTAGTCGAGGCTCTCCTTGGTCCAGCACCCGAACCAGAGCCAGAACTGATCCCCATCCCTGTCCACGAACCCCGCCGACGCTAAATAATTTATTAAATTTGTCAAGCTCTTGTGACAAGTTAATAAGTATTGAGTAAATTCATTGAATAGATTCATTGAGTAAATTCATTGGGTAAATTTCTCGTTGGCTTACTTCTAAATATATTTAGGAGAAGCACTGGTAATTAATTGGTTACTAGCAATAATGGCATGAGCCTTAACATCTTAGTTTTACACGGACCCAATCTCAATCTTTTGGGAAAACGGGAGCCGGGGATTTATGGGGTCTTGACCTTGGCAGAGATCGATCGACTCCTAGTAACCAAAGCTCAACAATTGCAAGTGAACCTCAAAATTCTCCAATCAAACCATGAAGGGGAACTAGTCACCGCCATTCATGAGGCTCTGGATCAGCAGCAGGGAATCTTAATCAACGCCGGAGCCTATACTCACACCAGTGTCGCCCTCCGGGATGCCCTTGCGGGAGTAGCTCTGCCTACCGTAGAAGTACACTTGAGCAATATTTATCGCCGGGAAGAATTTCGCCATCATTCTTGGATTGCGCCCATTGCCCTTGGTCAGATTAGCGGCTTCGGAGCCAAAAGCTATCTCCTCGGCTTAGATGCCCTTGTTAGTCATTTAAGATCAGATATCTAAGATCAGATATTTAAGATTCAGATATTTAAGCTCGAAATCATGATCTACTCTCTTTTTAATAAATTTCAGGGAGCTTGGCTGGGTAGTGTCGTGGCGACAGCAAGGTTTAGAGCAAAGTCTCAGCCTAATTCTCAGGTTAATTCTCCGCCCAATCCTCCATCAAATTCTTCGTCAAATCCTTGGGAACAGATTGCGACTATTGGTATCCAGAGCTTAATTCAGCAGGGCTACCTAGAACTCAATCACTGGCAAGCCCAGATCGCTACGACCAATCCCGATCTATTAAAACTGGTGGGGACAGCGACGGCGAGTGAGGCAGTGTGGGCGACTTTACCCGTCAGTCTGTTTTATCACGAACACTACACCACTACAAAACTTCTATCAGCCCTTGATCTCTGGTTAGCTCCTGAAGAATCACCCCACCTAGGGTTAGCCATGGGGGAAGCGATCGCCCTGCTGTTGGATCAAGATTTCTATGAGAATTTTCCCCAAGGTTTTAATCACAACTCTCAATCCGGCAATTCAGCACCCCGCCCTCTGCCCATAGCTTTTCAGCAATTACTTAGCAGAACTTTGCCGATATCCCCCAGCTTTTGGGGAAACTTACCCTGTCTAGAAATAGCAATTAAAGTCATTAACTCCCTCGTCCCAACGAGCCAAGTTCCTCTGGCTATTAGTTGTTATTGCTTTCTAAGTACCCCAGAAGATTTTACTCTTTCTATCCATCGAGCCGCCGCTACTCCTCAGCCAGAAATGGCGATCGCCTTCACGGGTTTTCTCTCTGGAGCCTACAACACCCTGCGGGGCATTCCCCTCTCTTGGCAAACTCAGGTTAACTCAGGGCTTAACTCAGGGTTTAACTCAGGGCTTAGTCATTACCAATTGGTCGATCGACTCTTTGCCACCTGGTCTGGGGTGTACCATCACTATCGTCCTCAAGGCAATTTCCAATATCCGCCAGATAGTTCACCAGATAATTCCCCAGAAGCTATTCCAGAGACTCAACAATGGCAAATAGCTAAGTCCCCAGCCAAACCTCTCGTCAAAATCCCCTCAAAATCTCTCTCAAAAAACCGGAAAAAAAGTTAATAATCCTCCCCGAAATCCCTGTAAATATTAGAGATACGGTGAGTATACCTAAGGCTGAATTTGCTCAATAATCTTTGGGGTAATTAACCGAGAGGCAACTCGATTTCCGGCAATATTCCAATGAGTATCCTGTGGTTTATAAAGATTTTCTTCCTTACTTGCTACCAAAAAGCCATCTAATAGATCCAGATACTCAATCTTTTCTTTTGTAAACACCTCAGTAAACAATCGATTAGGCAATTTAATATCAAGATCGGCAGGATCAATTTGCGCATTAGTAATTACTTGCTGTTGTAGTTCAGGATTAACTTGAGTTTCATCCGGGATCAAAACTACTAATAATTTAATGTTTTTACTGTCACAAATTTTCTTGATTTGTTTAATATATTCTACTTGATTATTAAAAGCCTCCATAGCTTCAATATTATCTTTAATAAATATTGTTGCTCTACCTGTTTGGATCTCCAAAAATTTGTCAGCAGCCAAGGAAGGTTTACTCTCATCATAGGTAGCATTGGGTCCATAAAGTTCTCCTTCATACTTACTTTGGACTTGGATTACATAATTAAAAAAAGATAAAACATGGGAATAGGTATACCAATCTCTTTGATTCTCCATTTCTCTTTCTGCTTCTAGGGTATCATTGCCGATAAAAACTGAAATCATTACCATATCTGGATTTAAGTTGATACCTTCATTGACTAATAGAGCCAAATAATCCCTTGGTCCAATGCTAGGAATTCCCATATTAATAACTTGAAACTGCTTACCTTGGTCGCCTAGTTGTCTATTCAATTGTCTTTGAATTCTGGAGTTGTAGTTGTATTGAACAGGAAGAATCCCAAAAGTAAAGGAATCGCCGATAGAGAGAATTCGGTAGGTATTATCTGGTTTTTCTTGAGTAAATTCAGGACCTTGGAAACCTTGAGAATTTAATTTGTCGTCATAATTTGGAGAAAAAGGCTTACCTCGGTAGCGATTATAGGAACTGTCATAAAAAATAAAAGTTGGGTTGATAGAAGCATAGACTCTAAAGACGATTTCCGTCATGCCAAAGGTAATAAGTGTAATAATTAGAGTTTGTTTAGTAAGGGAAATAATTTGTTTGCGATTGATCATAGAAATTGATTAAACTTAATTCTTGATTTATGATTTAGAGAATAGATCCTATATTTGACTTGTCGAGCAACTCATGGGTTAACGCCTGAATTAGTTAATATTTTTCTGTCTATAACCTCTCCTACCTAAAATTACACAAGCTCGATCGAGCTTCAGGAATCTATCAAAGATTTGCAACGGATTTGCGGAAAATGCACCTCGCCAGCATCTCCAGTATCCCCATAATCACCTCAGAAATAGCTCCACAGCTATCTCCACCAAAAAAATCAGCATATCATGTTGACAAAATTAACGTAAATATAGTTAATAGATATCTGTGCCTGTTTTCTTTGCGGTCAAACACTATCTCTATAGTTATAGAAAACAAAATATCCTGTATAAATTAATACACCTCGATGCTTTTGACATATCTATGCTATAAACTCATGTTGTGAAATCCTAACAATGGGATTAGAGAATTGTTTAACTAATTCCCTAGAGCATAATATTAGACCTGATAATAAATCTAAAATAAATATTAAAATCCAATTTTAAGCTAAATCCGAAACAAATTTGCAACACCCTGCATCAACAGCCTGTATCAAGAATATGAACTAAGAAGTTTGGATGGCATGAAACTTTGCCCGAAAGCTGCGGATTTTGCATAGTAACCTTTGCACAGTAACTATAGGTAAAGACTACAAGTATAAAATCTGGCTAAAACCTGATCACAATCACTGGGAGATAACTTAATGAAGATTTTGGGGATTTCTGCTTATTACCACGATAGTGCGGCGGCGTTGGTGGTAGATGGCAAAATAGTAGCAGCAGCACAGGAAGAGCGGTTTACCAGAAAAAAACATGATGCTCGGTTTCCCGTCAATGCTATTAATTACTGCCTCCAAGCAGCCGAATCTAATCTTTTAGATCTTGACCAGGTGGTTTTTTATGATAAGCCTTTAGTTAAATTTGAGCGACTCCTAGAAACCTATCTTGCCTATGCTCCCCGCGGCTTTCGATCGTTCCTCGCAGCGATGCCTGTGTGGTTAAAGGAAAAACTCTACCTAAAAACTGAATTAAAGCGGGAACTAGCAAAACTAGCAGGTTGCAAGAAAAAGGAACTGCCCCGGCTTTTATTTACAGAACATCACCAATCCCATGCGGCTAGTGCTTTTTTCCCTAGTCCTTTTCAGAAGGCAGCGGTGCTGTGCTTGGATGGCGTGGGCGAGTGGGCAACTACCTCGGTTTGGCTGGGGGAAGGTAATACTCTGACTCCCCAGTGGCAGATAGATTTTCCCCACTCTCTGGGTTTGTTGTATTCTGCTTTTACCTACTACACCGGGTTTAAGGTCAACTCTGGGGAGTATAAACTCATGGGGTTGGCTCCCTACGGTGAGCCGAAATACACAGATTTAATCTATAAGAATCTCATTGATCTCAAGCCCGATGGCACTTTCCGGTTGAACATGGAGTATTTCAACTATGCCACGGGTTTAACCATGACTAACCAGAAATTTAATAAATTATTTGGGGGCCCACCCCGGCAGGCAGAAGGAAAGTTGACCCAACGGGAAATGGATATTGCCGCTTCCATTCAGGAAGTTACTGAAGAAGTGGTGCTGCGGCTAGCCAGAACTGTCCAAGAAGAATTAGAGGTGGATTATCTGTGTATGGCGGGGGGGTGGCGCTAAATTGCGTGGCGAATGGGAAGTTGATCCGGGCAGGGATTTTTCAGGATGTGTGGATTCAGCCGGCGGCGGGTGATGCGGGGGGTGCTTTGGGCGCAGCTTTGGCAACGTGGTATCAGTACCATGATCAACCCCGACAACCGGAACCTAGGGATGCCATGCAGGGTTCTTACCTGGGACCAAAATTTGATGAGACGGAAATTGAGCAGCATCTCGATCGAGCTAAGGCGAAATATTACAAGCTCACCGATGGGGAATTAATGCCGAAGTTGGCAAAGATTCTTGCCGAGGGAAATGTAGTAGGTTGGTGTCAGGGACGGATGGAGTTTGGACCACGGGCGCTGGGGGGGCGATCGATCATTGGCGATCCCCGCAGTCGAAAAATGCAGTCGGTAATGAATCTAAAAATTAAATACCGAGAATCCTTCCGTCCCTTTGCACCTTCGGTATTGGCAGAGCGGGTGAGTGATTACTTTGAGTTAGATTCTATTAGCCCTTACATGCTGGTGGTGGCTCCGGTGCAAGAAAAAATTAGACTGCCTGTAACCGAAGCTGAGCAACAACTATTTGGCATCGATAAGCTCAAGGTTCCCCGCTCAGAAATTCCTTCTGTCACCCACGTAGACTATTCCGCAAGGATTCAAACTGTCCACAAGGAAACTAATCCCCGGTATTATGATTTGATTAAACACTTTGAAGCAGAAACTGGCTATGGACTGCTGGTGAATACTTCCTTCAATGTCCGGGGGGAGCCGATCGTCTGCACCCCCGAAGACGCTTACCGTTGCTTTATGCGCACAGAGATGGATTATCTAGTCTTAGAAAACTATCTCTTAGCCAAATCTGACCAGCCCGTATGGGAGAAGGATGAGTCTTGGCAACAGGAGTTTGGACTGGATTAGACAGTGAACAGTTATCAGTGAACAGTAAACAGTGAACTTAGAAGTAGAAAGTAGAAAGGAAAAACTGGCTCTTCACTTTTTCTTTTTACCTTTTTACCTTTTACTTTTTCTGATAACTGATAACTGTCCACTAATAACTGATAACTGATAACTGATAACTGTTCACTGATAACTGATTTATGCATGAGATACCGAAACTAGATAGGCAGGGATTACGTAATTTTGGCTTGATGATGGCGGGGTTTCTGGGGGTGATTTTTGGGGTGATTATTCCTCTGGTACGTCGCCATGAATCGCCGTCTTGGATCTGGGCGATCGCTAGTCTCTTTGTGGCTTTTGCCCTAATTGCCCCAAATCTTCTGAACCCGGTCTATCACGTCTGGATGCGCTTTGGCATGGCGTTGGGTTGGGTAGAAACCCGGATTGTGTTGGGGTTAGTATTTTATCTAATGATTTTTCCCATGGGTTTAGTGATGCGCTTGCTGAGTAATGATCCCCTGCGCCGGGAACTGCAAAAAAGAGAACCTAGTTACCGCGTACCTAGTAAACTGAGAAATAAGGAAAGTTTGGAGAGACCGTTTTAATGTTTGAGGCAACTATTGATTTTATCAAAGATATTTGGGCGTTTCTCAAGGAGCGCAAGAAGTATTGGCTATTACCTTTAATTATTACGATGGTGATGCTGGGGGCGTTGATTATCCTGAGTCAGGCTTCAGCGATCGCTCCCTTTATCTATACGATTTTCTAAGCCTGCATATCTTGTAGTATATCTTGTAGGGTGGGCAATGCCCACCTTGCTTGACTTATCAACAAACCTTTCCCAACTCTGAGAAATACCCTTACCAATCATCCTCCGGTTTTACTGCCTTTAGGGGTTCTTTTACTGGTCTATTACTGAGCAAAGTCGAAGTATCAGTGATCAGTTCGGCTTCTTTTTCGTGAATTACCAGAGGGGGCATGACTTTGTGGAGAGCTTCCTGCATAAAACTTTTCACAAATTCCTGCTTGCGGTTGAGCTGAAACTGGCGCTGGACTACTTCAGTCATGCCGCCATCACCCCAGTCTTGATTGTGCCGGAAGTATTCAATAAAACTTTTACCAGCAATACGGGTCAGGTAGGCGGCGGTGACTCCTTGGATGGCTTTACCCACAAAATAAGTAGCGACATTGGTTCTCAGGGCTGCGGAAACTAGCTCGATCGCCCCTTTGACCACCCCCAAACTAGCAAGGGTTTTCCCCAGAGACAAGGCTAATTCTTTGCCCCGTTCCATATTTAATTCACAGCCATAGACCCGCCCAATTTCAATCACCATCTGGGCATTAACCGCTGCTGCTGCCAACACATCCACCACAGGTAAAGGCGTAACCGCAATTACTCCCGCCCCAATCCACTGGAAGCGATCGACAATTTTCTCTGCCTGTCTGCGCCGTTGCTGTTCTAAAATTTTTCGAGCTTCTTCCCCCAGTTTTTGTGATTGCAGCAAAATATTATCAGCAATTAGATCCTCGCCCTCCGCCCGGAGAATTGCGGCAAGACGTTTAATCAGGGGCATAATTTCGGGATCAGGAGCAATAACTTCACCGTTTTCTAGAGCTACCATTTGGGGACTAGCCGTGATGGCAACCACATCCATGCTGGCAATATACCCCCGGACTCGCTCCCGGAGCCGTGCCATGATTACTTCTCGATCGCCCTCGGTGTAGAGATCACTTTTATTGAGGATGAGGATCGATCGCTTGCCAATCTGGGCTAAATCTTGCAGGGGTTTATATTCCGACTGCCGCAAGTCATTGTCTACTACAAATAATAATAAATCTGCCTCGGTGGCTAATTTTCGAGCTAATTTCTCCCGCTCTGTCCCTGCAACCCCCGCTTCGAGGATGCCCGGTGTATCCGTAATTAAAATCTCCCGGTTGATCCCTTTTAATTTCAATGTGTAGGTTTCCCCTACTTCTGTGCTGCCCATGGGGGCGCCGACCTTGCCCACCACTCGC
>JAAUUE010000067.1 GCA_012031635.1 Coleofasciculaceae cyanobacterium SM2_1_6
CCCAGCCCCTTCTCCCTAGGGAGAAGGGGAGTAAGAGGAAAGTCCCTCTCCCTAGGGAGAGGGATTTAGGGTGAGGGTCATGATTCACGCAAGAGGTCTAATGAGTATGCGTGGTAAATTCACCTTAAAAGAAATGTAGCGGCAACACTTGACATCTAAGTTAAGTGAAGTCAGTAGGGGCGCATTGACTACGCCTTTAAGGTACAGGGATTGAGAAATCAGATTCTGGACTCTTAAGAATCCTACGCTCTTTAGACGTGGAGTGTCGAGAGGATATTATAGTCGTTGCCATAAAAGTTAGGACGAATTCGGCTGCGGCTTCGCTCAGCCAACGTATCTGGTCTTGTCCTAATTAATCTGTCTAGCACTATACATGGATTGGAAGATTGAGTTTAGTCGCTACCGGGATCCTAGGAGTCAAGATCATCTAAAGTTTGCCAGATGGTTTGCAGGAGAGGGGTTAAGCCTTCTCTGGCGGCAGCAGAGATCAAGAAAATGGGGGCTTGGGTGATTTGTTGAAATTGGGTGAGAATTTCTGCTTGGGTGTTTTTGTCGATCGCATCAATTTTGTTCAGGGCTAAAATTTGGGGGCGATCGCTCAAATCTTGGTCGTAGGCCCTGAGTTCGGCTTGGATAGTTTGATAATTTTCCAGAGGTTGCTCGGCAGTGATATCGACCACGTGGAGTAGGAGTTTAGTCCGTTCAATGTGCCGTAGGAAATCATGCCCTAAACCCACCCCAGCGTGCGCTCCTTCGATCAAGCCGGGAATATCGGCAAACACCGTCCCATCTCCACTAGGTTTTCTCACTACGCCCAGATTGGGGACAAGGGTTGTAAAGGGATAGTTGGCAATTTTGGGGCGGGCGGCGGAGATGGTAGATATCAAAGTAGATTTCCCGGCATTGGGGAGACCAATAATACCCACTTCCGCCAACAGCTTGAGTTCGAGGCGGAGATTTTTCACTTCTCCTTCCAACCCCGGCAGGGCATAGTCCGGTGCACGGTTGCGATTGCTGAGGAAATATTTATTTCCTAACCCCCCTTTGCCCCCCTTGGCAATACACAGGACTTGTTGAGGATAAACAAGATCACCCAGTAATTCATCGGTATCTCGATCGAACACCATTGTTCCACAGGGAACCTCAATCAGGCGATCGGCTCCATTCGCCCCGGTGCAATTATTGGGGCCACCTCTAGTCCCGTCCTCGGCGTTGAACTGGTGAGCATACTTAAAGTCAATTAGGGTTTGCAGGTCTTCCACAGCAACTAAAACAACATCACCCCCCTTGCCGCCATTGCCCCCGGCTGGGCCCCCGGCCGGTACATACTTCTCCCGCCGAAAAGCCACTATGCCATCTCCCCCCTTCCCTGCTGCGACAGTAATTTCCACCTGATCAATAAATTGCATAGGACAAAACTCAAATAAAACCTAAGGAAAACTAAAAATCTAATCTAAACTATTCTTGATCGGGAATGATAAATTTGTAACCTACACCCCGGACTGTCTGAATCATGGGTGGTTGACTAGCATCTATTTCTATTTTGCGGCGAATCTGCCCAATATGGACATCAACGATTCTTTGCTCTCCTGTATATTCGTACCCCCATACCTCTTTAATTAATTCTTCCCGCCGGATAACTCGACCAGAGTTAATGGCTAAAAAGTGCAATAAATTAAATTCCAAGGTTGTGAGAGAAATTATTTGCTCGTTGACAGTTACTTCTCTTTTTTCGTCATCGATCGCCAGATTTCTGATTACTAGACGCTTGGGAGGGGAAGGAATCACCGATCGCTGCCGTTTTAAGATCGCCCCCACTCGCCACTCCAATTCTTCTAGGGCAAAGGGTTTTGTCAGGTAATCATCCGCCCCTTGAGAAAACCCTATGCCGATATCTGACACATCTGTTCTACTAGTCAACATCAGCACAAATACATCAGTATTAATCTGCATTTGCTCACACAGATCGTAGCCGAGGGCATCGGGGAGGTTGACATCCAAAATTACCAAATCTGGCTGAAATTCGGGAAATATAGTCATTGCTGTTTTCCCATCAGCAGCCGCCTGTACCTTATATTTACGGCTTAAAAAGCGGAAAATGAGGTTGCGAATACTGGGGTCATCATCAACAATTAGGATTTTGGCAAGCTCCGTGGTCATAACTTCATGGGGGGGACAATGGACTTTTACTCAGTGAGAGAATAACTGACCTACTGTGCATTTTAGGTCAAATAATGCCCCGATTGGGAATATCAGGAAAATATCAAGGAAATATTGTCGAAATCTTGAGCGAACTAACCTAAATCGGCGGGGAATGATTGGAGTTGTCAGTACCAATTGGAAATATTTACTGGGAAAAGTTTTTCGGGGTAGCGATCGTCTTGAATCCCGCCTATTCCCCGACCTCTCTCTCACCATCGACCAGATTTTTATCACGAGCAGGTAAGTATAGCTTCTAAAGACTCTAATAAGGGTGGCAAATCAGTTTGGACTACATCCCAGACAACACGAAAGTTAACCCGATCGTACTGATGGGCAAGAATATCTCGCATTCCCGCCATCCCATTCCAATCAATATCTGCATAAGTCTCTCTAAACTCTGATGATAATCTTTTTGTGGCTTCTCCAATAATGATCAAAAAATAGAGGATTGCTGCTTGCTTCTCCCGATTTATGGCAAAATCTGCATAGTTTACCTGACTCATGGCTAGATTGATATCTTCAATGGCTTGAATAATATCGTAAATGATGGACTTATCCTTGGACATAGATAACTTTGGTAGACTCTAAAATGTGTTGGCGGCGAATAGGGTTACGGCTTTCTAGGACTTCGATCGCTAAGACCAAATCTACCCGACGTTGGACTAGATGCTCAAGCTCTATCTTCATGGCTGCCCGTCGCAATAAACTCATATTTGTTTCAGGAAGATAACTGAATAAAAAATCGATATCACTGGGATTTTCACCCGCCACCCGAAAATCATCCCGCAATACAGAACCGAACAGGGCTAACTCCGCAATGTGCCACTTTGTGCAGAAATTAGCAATCTCCTCCGCTGTGGTATTGAGCCGTTGATAAATCTCCGGGATGGATATAACCAGAGATTTGGGGGATTCGTAGCTGGGTTGAGAGAGCATAGATGATTGCTGCTAGTGAACTGGGGAATATTTTGAAATTGGTGAAGAGACGGACTAATTTTCTATTTTGACTTTAATTGGACTTCAGAATTGATTTTCCTTGAATTTTTCTAGACTTTTAAGACAACTGGGGGCAAATGTTGGAAAAAAATGTATGGAGTGTACCTAAATTTGGTAAATTGACCGAAGTATGGGTACATAAAATTGATTAATTTTTATGAAAGTTTTGGTTATTGGCGGTGATGGTTACTGCGGCTGGGCAACGGCTTTATACCTTTCCAATCGTGGGTATGAGGTAGCCATCTTAGATAGTTTAGTACGGAGACATTGGGATTTGGAGCTATGCGTAGAAACCCTCACGCCGATCGCTCCCATCCAGCAACGCCTCCAACGTTGGCAAGATTTGACTGGAAAAAAGATTGATTTATTTATAGGCGACATTAATAATTATGATTTTTTAATTAAGTCCCTGCGTCAGTTCCAACCAGATGCCATCGTTCATTTTGGGGAACAGCGATCGGCTCCTTTTTCGATGATTGATCGAGAACACGCTGTCTTGACCCAGACGAATAATGTGGTGGGGAACCTGAATATTCTCTACGCCATGAAGGATGAGTTTCCTGAGGCTCACTTGGTGAAACTGGGGACGATGGGCGAGTATGGCACTCCCAATATTGATATTGAAGAAGGCTACATCACGATCGAACACAACGGTCGCAAAGATACCCTGCCCTACCCGAAAATGCCCGGTAGCTATTACCACTGCTCCAAAGTCCACGACAGCACCAATATTCATTTTGCTTGCCGCATCTGGGGCTTACGGGCGACGGACTTGAACCAAGGCGTAGTCTACGGAGTGTTGACCGATGAAACTGGCATGGATGAGTTGTTAATCAACCGGCTAGATTATGATGGAGTCTTTGGTACAGCTCTGAATAGATTCTGCATCCAAGCGGCGATCGGGCATCCCCTGACAGTATATGGTTCCGGTGGACAAACCAGAGCTTTCCTCGATATCCGGGATACGGTGCGGTGTGTTGAGTTGGCGATCGCCAATCCTGCCCAAGCTGGAGAGTTCCGAGTCTTTAACCAATTTACGGAGCTATTCAGTGTCGGCAGTTTAGCCGAAAAGGTCAGGGAAGCCGGAGCCGCCCTAGGCTTAAAGGTAGAGGTAGATCATCTGGATAACCCCAGAGTGGAAAAAGAAGAACACTACTTCAACGCCAAAAACACAAATCTCCTAGACCTCGGACTCCAACCCCATCTACTCTCAGATTCTCTCTTAGATTCCCTGTTGAACTTTGCCACCAAATATCAACACCGGGTAGACAAATCGCAAATTTTGCCCAAGGTTTCTTGGCACAGGAAGTAATACAGTGAACAGTTATCAGTTATCAGTTATCAGTTAACAAGGAACAGTTAACAGTGATCAATGAGTAGAGAAGTTAATAATGAGCAGTTACTAGGTAATTTAGGTGGCTGTTCATTACTTTTTTCTGCCCAAGATGGCTAAATCAGTGAACAGTGAGCAGTGAGCAGTTAACAGTGAGTGATAAATAGTTAACAATGAGCAGTTACTAGTTGATGTGGGTAACTGTTCATTATTTTTTTCTGCCCAAGATTACGATAGACTGTGATAGCTATAAAGATGGCTAAATAGCTGATATCCACTTGCAAACCAACTGATAACTGATAACTGATAACTGATAACTGACATGCCTGACTCTCCCCAAACTCCATCTACCCTTGCCGAAATTAGAGCGACTCGTCTCGAAAAAGTCCAGCAAATTCTGGATGTGGGTGGGGTTCCCTATGCTTATGAATGGCGGGTTTCTCACCATACTCAGGAACTCCAAAGCCAATTTGGGGATTTGGCGGCGGGGGAAGAGGTGGATCTATCGGTGGCGATCGCTGGGCGCATCCTGATCCGGCGGGTCTTTGGCAAGTTGGCTTTTTTTACTCTCCAAGATGAAACCGGGGTGATTCAGCTTTATCTGGACAAAAAGGCGATCGAGGCGGGAATGCCAGAGGCAGAAAATCCCTTCCAACAGCTTAAGCAACTGACAGATATTGGGGATATTTTGGGAGTGCGGGGGACAATTAAACGCACGGAGAAGGGAGAATTATCGGTTTATGTCCAGCAATTCCAGATTTTAACTAAGTCTCTCCTGCCCCTGCCGGACAAATGGCATGGCTTGACCGATACAGAAAAGCGTTATCGCCAGCGTTATGTAGACCTGATTGTCAATCCCGAAGTCCGCCAGACCTTCCGCCGCCGGGCGCAGATTACTGCCGGGATTCGCCGCTATCTAGAAAAATTAGACTTTCTGGAAATTGAAACTCCAGTCCTGCAAACGGAAGCCGGAGGAGCAGAGGCAAGACCGTTTATCACCCATCACAACACTCTGGATATGCAGCTTTATCTGCGGATTGCCACGGAGTTACACCTGAAGCGCCTAGTAGTCGGCGGCTTTGAGCGAGTGTTTGAAATGGGGCGGATTTTCCGCAATGAAGGAATTTCCACTAGACACAATCCCGAATTTACCTCGATCGAAGCGTACATGGCCTACGGTGATTACATGGCGATGATGGAGTTGACGGAAAACCTGATGGCAACGGTGACAGAGGAGGTGCTGGGGACTTTGGAAGTTGATTACCAAGGAACGACGATTAACTTGACGACTCCGTGGCGCAGAGTGACTATGCACGAGCTAGTCAAGGAGGAAACCGGGTTAGATTTCACCAAGTTTACCTCTGTGGCTGAAGCAATTACGGCGGCGGCAGCGATCGGGCTGGACTTAGAAGATTGCCCGACCCTAGGCAACGCCCTCAATGAAGTCTTTGAAGCTCGTTGTGAAGCAAAGTTAACCCAACCTACTTTTGTCACGGATTATCCTGTAGAAATTTCCCCCCTAGCGAAACCTCATCGGTCTAAAACCGGTTTAGTAGAAAGATTTGAACTCTTTATTGTGGGGCGAGAAACTGCTAATGGCTTCTCGGAGTTGACGGATCCCATTGATCAACGGGCAAGATTTGAACTACAAGCAGCCAAGAAAGCGGCGGGAGATTTGGAGGCGCAGGGAGTAGATGAAGATTTCCTCACAGCTTTGGAGTATGGGATGCCGCCAACGGTGGGCATGGGCATGGGGATCGATCGCTTCGTGATGCTCCTCACCAATTCCCCCAGTATCCGGGATGTGATCGCCTTCCCTCTCCTCAAGTCTGCTGATTAAAAAATTGGCTAACTCAGAAATTTGTTGATTAAATTTTCAGAGCTTTAATCTTCTGATTAAAAGCTCAAAAATCTTCAGGATCTTCTATGATTAGGAAAGTTCAGTATGTAAACTAATGTAAACCTGTGAGACGGCAACCAAATGGAGTTTATATCGGTAGAGAAGATTACGGAAATAGCCCACCACTATGGATATCTGGCTGTTTTCTTGGGTATTTTGTTAGAGAATATCGGCATTCCCCTACCGGGAGAAACCATTACCATTGTGGGCGGTTTTTTAGCGGGCAGTAAGGAATTGAATTATGGCTATGTCTTGGCTAGTGCGATCGTTGGGGCGAGCCTAGGCGGCACCATTGGCTACGGGATCGGCAGGAAAGGCGGCTGGGGCTTACTGGTGAAAATTGGTAAGTTCTTCCGCATCTCTGAAGAAAAATTACTCAAGCTCAAGAATGAATTTAGTGAAAATGCTGGAAAAGCAGTATTCGTTGGCAGATTCATTGCCCTGTTGCGGGTCTTTGCCAGTCCCTTGGCGGGGGTGGCGGAAATGCCTTTCCTGAAGTTCACTGCTTACAACCTTTTAGGGGCAACTACTTGGGCAACGGTGATGGTCTCGATCGCCTTCTTTGCCGGCAAAGTAATTTCCCTAGAGGAACTAGTAGCGTGGGCAGCTAAATTTGCCTTTCTGGCTCTGGGGTTGGTGGCAGCATGGATTCTTGTCCCCATCTGGCTAGAGTCAAGACAGGTAGAAAAATCCTAGGTTTCAACTTTTTTTAGCTTCCAGAAAATAAGTAACCATTTCTCCCTTCCCCTTGATGGCAACAGTTCCCCGTTTACTGAGGTGATAATGTTCATGGAGATGGGCGTAGGTAGCTTCGGTCACTTGGATTTTATCAGGTAGTCCCTGGGATTCCATCCGACTAGCCGTGTTCACCGTATCTCCCCAAAGATCATAAATAAATTTTCTCAGACCAATTACCCCAGCAATTACAGTCCCCGTATTAATCCCAATGCGGAGGCTGAGGGGACGGTGGGGATGGCGAGCATTAAAGTTATTAATAACTCCTAACATATCTAGGGCAATATTGGCGATCGCTAGGGCATGATCCTCCCGGCGTTGGGGTAAGCCACCGACAACCATATAACAATCACCAATGGTTTTAATTTTCTCTAGTTTGTAAAACTCAGTTAAACGATCGAACTCAGAAAATACTTGATTGAGAAGCTCTACCAAAGCTGTAGCTGAAATCTCGGCAGATAGCTGGGTAAAACCAACCAAATCAGCAAATAATATTGTCACATCATCGAAGGTTTCGGCGATCGTGGTTTCATCTTCCTTGAGGCGGGCAGCAATGGATACGGGCAAAATATTTAATAGTAATTTATTGGTTTTTTCCTGTTGATTGTGGAGGGCTAGTTCTGCTTGTTTGCGGTTAATATACTGCCCGATCTGATAGCCGATCGCCCCCATGATTTTCAGTTGATCCACATCTAGGGGATGGATTTTATAGCTGAAGAAAACCATCACCCCCAAGGTGACTTGTTTAGAATAAATAAACTCATCATCTACCTCTAGCTCGTAGGTCTCCCGAATTAAATCATCATCCACTGCACTGCCAATAATGGGAATACTAAAAGCACTTTGTAGATGAGATTGATCCACAAAACTCTTAAAGAAAAAGCGAGGATCGTTCTCAATATCAATTACCCAATCGGGACAACCACTGACCCATACTTCCTCCACCAAGCGCTGACTATAGCTAATTCCAATTTCACTACATTGAGTCTGGTGATCTTGGGCTGAATTTTCCTTACACCAAGTATTTACTAGTTTAATTTCTAACTGTTCATCAGTAGTTACTTCCGGCATCCATAAGGCTCCTAAATCCCATTCTAGGTTATGACAAATTGCAGCTAAAACCTTGGGGATAGCTTGGTTGAGGGTATTGGTGGTGGTGAGAATTTCGGCGATCGCATACTGGAGTTCTTGGCGTTGTTGCTGGCGTTGGAGTTCGGTAATATTTCGCCCCACATAAATCAGATTTGGCTCTACTTCTGACATGGTTTCTAGGGTAGAACAAGAGAAGGAAATTACCAGCATTTTATTGGTTTTTGTCTGGCATTTGCTCGGTTTTCCTTTGATGATCTGGGCATCTTTTACTAAGAGAAATATAGATTGATTGATTAACTCAGCTTCGGTGTAGCCAAAGAGATCGATCGCTGCTTGGTTAACAGTTTTAATTTGTCCCAAAGGATTGGTGACAATCAATACATCAGCCATGGAAGCCAAAATTTGATCAATGTAGTTTTTAGAAATACGTAGTTGATTAACTAACAAATTAGTTTCATTAGAATTTTGGACTAGGGACTGCTCTAAAGCCCTTCTTTCGGTGACATCTTCTAAAAGACAAATTAACTGATCAACTGGTTGCTTTACCTCTGGATCTGCAAATAAATAAATATCAAAATATAAGGCTACTTGATCTGCCGAAATCCGGGCGATCGCCGTGAGGGAAAAATCTGGCAAATCCCCAGCACAAATGGCTATCAATACATCTTCTAAACCTAATAGTTCTGGAAACCCCCTAGTAATATCTTCACCTACTACCACCTGCTCTGGAATATCTCCAAATCTTGCCGCTCCGGGAGAAACGCTGATAATTTGGCCCTGTTGATTGAGGGTTAAGTATTCACTGCCCCTAGCTTGTAGCATTTTGGTAAATAATAAATTCATGAGCCTATTGATAAATCTAGTGGTAAAGCTGGTAGTAGATTTAGAATTAATTAAGTAGTAAACAATCTAGAAGATAGCCAAGTTAAAAGTTAAAAAATTAAGTTAAAAAAATAAGTTAAAAAATTAACTCATATTTTTTGATAACTCTTCAAACATCCTATCTACCTCCTCCCCAGTCTTAGCAGAGGTATTATAAATAGAGAGGACTTGATCATGATAAATGTTTTTACTATCTTCAAGGATTTTAATTGCTTTTTCTGGCTCAATTAAATCTATTTTATTCAGGGCAATAATTACACAACCTTGGGGACTAACAGAGAAAAATAGATCTAAATGCTCAATGATTCTCTCTAGAGTTTCTGGACGACTGACATCAGCCACCACTAAAGCTCCCTTAGAACCTTGGAGATAACTGGGAGCGATCACCTTAAACTTGGTATGTCCTTCCAAATCCCAGATTAACAACTGGAGGTCAGAACTAACAGCATCTTGACCAACTACGGTGACATTCTTCCGAGAGATTTTTACCCCCACGGTAGACAGATACTTGTCGCTAAATTGACCATCGACAAACCGTCTAATTAAACTTGTTTTTCCGACCCCAAAATCACCAATGAGGCACATTTTTTTTGAGATTGACACCATGATAATTAATTTTGGTTGTTGGGTGCTACCAATTCAAATTCTACGAATCTACTCTGCCATAATTCTACAGCTCCCGGAGTTGTATCAGTGGAGCCTCTGATCTCTAGCTGACGTTGCTCGATGCCTTGTTCAAGAAGTATCTGCTGGACACTATTGGCTCTAGCTAAGGCTAAGCGTTGATTGTCAAGGATGTCGCCTGTAGCATCAGTGTAGCCCGTGATCCGGAGTCGGAAACTAGGATTCAGGTTCAAAAGTTTTCTGAATTCACTAATCTTAGGCAAGCTATCGGTAGGTAAAGTGGCAGATCCAGCTTCAAAGTAAATTCGATTAGAAATATTATTTTGATTGATATTCCCTAATTGTATTTGATTAGACAGTATTTTTACACCGGGAATTGCTCGCATGACTTGGGTAATGCTACCGATCGATTCCCGGTCTTTGACCAGTCCGTTAATTTCTAGTACTCCTTCCTTGTATTGAGAACTAATAAAAACTCCGGGAATTTTGTTCATGACGATCGTGGCTCTCTGGATTTCGGCGGCAGTAAAGCTGGGATCCACAGGGACATCGACAGCGATAATTTGGTTATCGATCAACCAAGTAGGGAAGGCTTGCCTGACTACAGTTTCGGCTTTTTTTTGCAATTCCGCACTAGGAACTTTCCCCAGCAGTTTAATTTTCTGATCCACTACCTGTGTTTCGAGGCGATATACTGACAGTTCTGGAGTCTGGTCTAGGGCAGTGGCACTTTGTTGGGCAATTCGTTGATAAATAGACCTTTGGTATTGATAAATTCCCCAGGGAATGGCGACAATACTGACGATCGCTAGGATCATCAAACCTAAGGCAAAGGGATAGCGGGAATTAGTTTTTTCCTCGAGCGGCACATAGTTGACCAGATCCTCAAGTAGAATTTTAACTTCTGGGGGAATGGTGGATTGATCGCCATCAAAATTCATAATTGGACGGTTATAAATCTGGACAATAGTTGCCATCGATCGTCGGAATTTCTTCACAAAATCCTTGGTCATTTCTCCCTTGACCACAAGAGCTAAATAGCAATAACCAGCCACTTCCAAAATTATTTTGGAATCACTATAGTCAATCTGGTTTAACTCCGTAGAAGAGTTTGCCTTTGCCATACAATCATTGGCAAAACTGCGAATTGCTGTTAACATTCCCGCAATCATATCTGACTCTAACTGTTGCTGATCTGGACGCTGGGCATCAGCAATTAATAAACCAGAACTTTTATGAATTAGAAAAGCTGCCAAGACCGTAAAAGGCATGGCTTCTCGGAGAATTAATTCTGCTTCGGAAACTCCTTGAATTTTCGCTTGAACTTTGCGCTTTAATCCCTTGGCACTAAAATTAGTTTCTACTTGTTTATTAATATCGGCGATCGCTTCTCCCATGTATTTACTAATGGTGCTACCAATAATCGGGTATAAAGCATCTACCATGGAATCTTTTTCTAGGCGGATTTGCTCTTGAATTGCCTTGCCCATGGTCGGACCGATCGCCGTGGCAATTTCCTCTGGAGAATCGGTAATTTGGCGAGAAATTGCTTCAGAAATAATCGGCGCAATCGCTCCACTCATGGCAACTCGATCCTGTTCGATCCGGTGTTGAATTACTTCATCAATAATCGGGGTAATCGCCTCCACTACTTCTTCCTTTGATTGCGATATTTTCATGCTTAATAAATTAGCGATCGTCGGCAGTAGTAAATCTATTAACTTCTCTGGTTCATAGATCTGACTTTCTAATTTTTTGAGACTAACTTCTAAGCTCTGGAGTAATTTCTGAGCATCGTAAACATCAGGATTAACTAATAATCTTTGCAAAATATCTAGAGGATCTTCCTCAAGCTCCTCTGGGGTGAAAGTAATTGGCGTGTAATCATCTCCAGAATTTGAAGAGGGATTGATCGAGAAATTTTCTGGACTATCAGTTAAAAGTTGAGATAGTGCTGCCAGCGATCGCTCTGCTGTTTTGAGTGTTTCTAAGGTCTCTATGTCCTCTGTTTCTAATGTGTCCTTTTTATCTGGAGACAAAAGCTCTGAAGCAACTGACTGTGTTGGCTTTTTAGGCAAATCTGGAGCTAGTTCTAAAGTTTTAATTTGTTCTAAAGGTTGCTCTCTAACATCTTCAGAAATATCTACACTATCAGTTAACACCTCCGTTGGCTGATCTGTGGGAACCGGTGCTGAAGTTAAAACCAAATCAATCAGAAAGCCTAAGCTATCAACGGTTGCTCCCATTTTCTTTGAGGCTGAATATCTAGGAATAGGACGAACAGACTCTCCTGTAATTGGAGAAGTTTTTGGTTCTGAAATAACAGGTTGATGAGTAGCATTAGAAGTCAAATTATCTGGGGAGCTACTAACTAAATTATTAACAGAATCAGTCTCTAAACTATCTCTTGCATTATCCTCTAAATTGTTTTTTGATTCAAATTCTAAATCGTGATCTAAATCAACCTCTGGATTAATTTCTAGATAACTATCCAGATGAGCTAAAGTTTCATGTTCTGGATTAATTTCTGGATTAATTTCTGGATTAATTTCTTGACCAGAGCTTAGATTTATCTCTGAGTTACTAACTGGGTTGATTTCTGCACTCAATTCTAGATTTTTAACTGAATCAACTATTGATTTGTTTTCTAGACTAATCTCTGGGGATGTAGCTTCGATCGAGGGAGACTCTAGACTGGCTACAAAGCTGTTTAAGTGCCTAGCTGCAACGGGATTAATTACTGAATTAGATTCTAGATTACTAGCAGAATTAACTTCCGGCTGAATTTGCGGATCAACTTCTAAATTAATTACTGGATTAGATTCCAAATTAGTAGGTGGATTAACTCCTAAATTAACTTCTGGCTGAAACTGATTACTAACTTCTGAATTAACTTCTAAATTTTTAACAAAATCGGTTTTTGGCGAACTTGAGACAGTGGGAGAATTTGTAGTAGATTGAGCCTTTGCAGTAGATCCATTTTGGCTATGCCGACCATTTTGATTAGGTTTAATAACCTGATCATGGAAACTATTTTGGTTATGGCTGATATTTTGACTATTTTGCTGCGAACTATCTGGCGACACTGCCGGAGAGGCTGGCTTCACTTCCCCTGACTTGAAATGAGAATCTGGATGAGATTTGGGAGAAGATTTAGGAGAAGATTTAGGAGATGACTTGGGTTGAGAAAGGGGCTGGGAAATACTGCGGAGGAGGGCTTGGCGATGGGCAGCAATAATACTGGAACTAGGTGGAGAATTACGATCGATAGATTCCCCGCTAAAGGCATCATAGCTAGAATAACTGTCTACCGGGTCTAGAGAATCTGATTTTTGATTGCTGGTGGCTGCCTCTGCTGAGCTACATTCATCCTCTACCGTTGCAGAATGTAAGTCCGCCAATAAACCCAGCAAATCTTCTAATACACGACTTGCCGGGGGCTGATTTTGAGGATTGTGAGGCTGTTTCGGCTGGTCTTTCATTACTCCACCGTGGGGATCGAATCTAAATCGATATTAAATAGAGTTCAAATCAAGGTCTGATCAGGCACAAATATAACCAAACATAAACTTTGATTAATCCCTGATTTTTTGCCACTGTACTCTCTATGATACTGATCTCACCCCAAATATTTGCAATATTTCAACCTTAGTATAACAAGCCCAATCAATTAGTTAGTTTCAGGGGATGGAATCATCAAAGGGAGACTCGATCAGCCGGACATCCGTATCTACGCTATCTTCGGCAGCTTGCTTGAGCTTGGGGACAAATTCTGTTCCCTTCAAGCGCATTCCCAACTCAAACAAGAGTTCTGCCATGTCATCCCGAGAAACCTTGACCCCCGAAAGGGTAGCAAAGCGGAGGTCTAGTTGTTCAAAAATTTGAGTTCTAAGCACATGGACATCTTCTTGGAGTTTGCCGACACTCTGGGTCATTTGACTACGAATAGAATCAGTCTGGGTATCAATGTCCTTATCTAGGTTCTCGATACTAATGGAGAATTTTTTGTTGCTGCGATCGAGCTGTTGCCGGATTTCTAGCTGTTCCTCCTGGGTGCTGACGATCGATGCTTTTACCTTTTTATCGAGGGCTTCGATGGCAAATTTAATTTCCCCTAATAGGGTAATGCGGACTTCTTCGACTCGATCGCGCATTTCTTGTTCCAGTAAAGCTATATCGGTTTCAATCTTGCTGAACCGGGCATTAAATTCTCTCAGTTGTGACCCGATGATAATGTCACGAATCTGGTCAATATTACCCAATCGATCGCGCATTTCTTCTTTACTGAGTTCACTCATTACTGTACCTCTTGCCAAGTTTAGGATGTGCTGACTTTATTTTTAGGGAAATTTGGGGGGAAATCTAGAGATTTTTAGTATTTGTCGGTGTTTGTTGTTTTTTGATCTTGGTACTTTTAATTTTGGATTTGGTGATCTGAGTATCCTTAACCTAGGCATTCCTAATTTTGATACTCTTGATCTTGGCTATATCCCAAAACTCCATAACCAAAACTCCATAATATGATACCAGCAGAATTCAAATTAATTTGATCAACTATTACTAAGATCCAAACATCGAGAGATAAAATACTTAGTCCTGCTAATAGTTCTGCTAATAAATATAGTTTTCCGGGGAAGTTAGGCTTAAATTATTATGTATCAAGGAACCATTGTGGCGATCGCTACGGCAGTAGTCCCGGCTCAGGGGAGTGTGGGCATTGTCCGGCTTTCAGGAGATCAGGCTTTGGCGATTGCCCAGACCCTCTTCCATGCTCCGGGGCAGCAACCTTGGGAGAGCCATCGGCTGCTCTATGGCTATGTCCGCCATCCCCACACCCAGCAGGTAGTAGATGAGGCTTTGTTATTAATTATGCTGGCTCCTCGATCGTACACCAGAGAAGATGTGGTGGAGTTCCATTGTCATGGGGGAATTATGCCTGTGCAGCAAGTCCTGCAACTCTGTCTTGAACAGGGGGCAAAGTTGGCGCAACCGGGGGAATTTACCCTCCGAGCTTTTCTCAATGGACGCTTGGATCTTACTCAGGCAGAAAGTATTCAGGATTTGGTCGGGGCCAAATCTCCCCAAGCTGCCCAAGCCGCCCTCATGGGTTTGCAGGGTAAACTTGCCCATCCCCTCCGCCAGTTACGGGAGCAGTGCTTGGATTTATTAGCAGAAATTGAGGCTCGCATTGATTTTGAGGAAGACCTGCCGCCCTTGGATGAAAGGGCTGTGGAGGCAACTTTGAGGCAGATTACCCAAGAATTACAACAAATTCTCAACACCGCCGATCGAGGGGAGCTACTCCGACAGGGGATCAAGATTGCGATCGTAGGTCGCCCTAATGTCGGTAAATCAAGCCTATTGAATGCGTGGAGCCGGAGCGATCGAGCCATTGTTACACCTTTACCGGGGACAACTAGGGATGTGGTGGAGTCCCAGCTTGTGGTGGGGGGAATTCCGGTGCAAGTGTTGGATACGGCGGGGATTCGGGAAACCTCAGACCAAGTAGAGCAGATCGGGGTAGAGCGATCGCAGCAAGCCGCCCAAAATGCTGATCTGGTGTTATTAACCATCGATGCTGCCCAGGGTTGGACAGGTGCCGACCAAGAGATTTACCAACAAATTCAACAAATTCAAACCCGCCCCTTTTTATTGGTAGTTAATAAAATTGATCTCAACCCTAAGCCTGTAATTCCCCAAACTTGGGACTTTCCCCCCCAGCAGATCGTAATGATGGCAGCAGCCAAAAATCAAGGTGTAGATACCCTCGAAACCGCTATTCTTGCCACCGTCCAAGGAGAAAATTTCACCACCGCCAACCTCGAAATCGCCATCAATCAACGCCAAGCCGCTGCCCTCACTGCTGCCAATACCGCCCTTGCCCAAGTTCAAGAAACGATCGCTGCCCAGTTACCCTTAGATTTTTGGACGATCGACCTCCGGACAGCCATCCAGTCCCTTGGTGAAGTCACCGGGGAAGAAGTTACCGAATCAGTCCTCGATCGCATCTTCAGCCGTTTTTGTATTGGCAAATAGTTCTAATTTTTATGCTTATTTAGATCGTGATTAGATGTTAATTAACGTGAGTTCGGTTTAAGCAGAAGATCTGAACCTAAGCCTAGAGACGTTCCCTGAGCGGACTTGTACTGAGCGGAGTCGAAGTAGTCGAAGGAACAATTTCTGCTATCAATAAACCTCTTGCGTGAATAAGGAAAAAGCCCCTCATCCCCCCAGCCCCTTCTCCCTAGGGAGAAGGGGAGTAAGAGGAAA
>JAAUUE010000068.1 GCA_012031635.1 Coleofasciculaceae cyanobacterium SM2_1_6
GATTCTTTAGGAGAGTTTGGGTCATGGTGGCGAGTTGCTCTAGTTGGTCTTTTTGGACGTTGGCTTGCTTTTGATAGTTGAGCTTCTTTTCAGGGCTGCCCTAGCTAGGTCTTCTCGGTTTTGCTTTAGAGCCTTGAGAGCCACCTGTTGCCATTCCTCAGCCTCTTGGAGGTTCCGTTTATAGTCTGGTTGGAGATTGTTCCAAGTTACCCGAATCTGGGCGATCGCCTGATCTAGCAATAACTGAGAATTATCTTGCCCCCTTAAAGCCTCTCGGATGGGTTCCGTTAGCTCTGCGGGATCCATGGTGCTGAGGACGGGCAAAATATCCCGCACTTGTTTACTTTCGCTCACTCCGGTTTTACACCAAGTTGCAAAGTGTTCACAGTTATTAAACAAAAGATTATATTTCTGCTCTCCTAGGCGGCTAATCGCTCGGCGAATCACTACATCGGGAATAAAAGCAGAGGGATAGTTCCGCAGATAAATTTTCTGCCCACCACTAAATATCGCCATGGAGGTGCGTTCAATAATCTCGTTTCCTTTGCGGTAATGAATTACTGTGCCGTCACCACAATCAATCCCGTGGTGTTCGTACACTCCTTGGAGATTCAGAAATTCCCGCTCTACATAGATCTGGTCGCCCCGTGCCATAGCTAAAATTTGGTAATAGTTGGTAATATTTGATTAAATAGAAAACCCTACAGCTAATTCTATTGTAGCCATAGCAATCTAGTTTCCGTGTTCACAAATTACAAGACAATTGCGAGATAATTAAGTAATCAATAATTCCTTTGATCCCCTATGGTTATTGCCAATTCTCTTCCTACATTAACTATCCTTGAAAATGGCGATCGCTCGATCGAGAAGAATTTGAACGTCGTTACACTGCATCAAACATCAAAAAAGCCGAACTAATCGAAGGAATTGTACACGTGGCTTCTCCCCTCCGCTTTACTCAACATGGCAAACCTCATAGTCAAATCATCGGCTGGTTAATTGCTTATCAAGCAGCAACCACAGGTTTAGAAGTTGGCATTGAACCCACAGTCCGCCTTGATGATACCAACGAACCCCAGCCGGATGCAGTTTTATTTCGCTTTGGGGGGAATGCTCAAATTGATGCCGATGGTTATATTACGGGCGCACCCGAATTTATTGCCGAAATTGCGGCTAGTACTGCTTCCTACGATCTCCACAGCAAGAAAAATGTCTACGAACGTCATGGGGTCAAAGAATATCTAGTCTGGCGGACGATCGATCGAGAAATTGATTGGTTTATTCTAGAAAACGGCACATATAAAAACCTTGCACCCGATGCTACAGGAGTTATCAAGAGTCAAGAATTTGCAGGTTTATGGCTAAATGTCGCAGCAATCTTAAACAACGATATGTCCGCAGTTCTTAAAACCTTACAGATTGGTTTGCAGGATGGAAATAGTTAATAGGGTCGGGGTTAGGGAAAATGGGGAAATTTGGGAATTTATTAATGAAGTTGCCCTAGAAGATTTTCTTTGGGATAACTTAGAAGTTTTATGGGGTTTGATTCCTTTTCAAAGACAATTAAATATCAATGGTCAAATTTGCGATATTTTAGCCTTAGATAAAGACCGGAGTTTAGTAATCCTAGAACTTAAAAATACTGAAGATCGTTATATTCTCCAACAATTAACCCGTTATTATGATGCAGTAGTTCGATCGAAACCCTTCCCAGATCAAATAGATTATTCTCGATCGATTAAATTAGTTGCCATCAAACCTCAATTTCACCGAGATAATCATACAGATAGACAATACTCGAAAATACTCATGTGGGATGTAGACATTCAATCCGTTTATAAGAGTTTGGATTATTTTGTTGACATTGCCTTAGAGAAATGGTCATCACGAATTTGATTTATAGTTTATTGATAGTATCGAGATTGATCGCAACCTAATTTTTTTTTCGCCTTGCCAAAAATCATTTTCTATCATCAAGCATTCAGAGGATAAACCACCATGACCCTCGCCTTAGATAAAACCCCTTCTCCAAACCAAGATAAATCCCAACCTAAAACCAAAATTTCTCTTGGTGAATATTTTGAGCGGGAAATTGCATCTGCAACTAAAAATGAATATATCAACGGAGAAATAGCAACAATGGCTGGTGCTACACCTACTCATAATAGATTAATTGTCAATTTGCTACTAGCCTTACATACTGCTCTAGATCAAGATGCTTATCAAGTTTTTGTGAGTGATCTACGGCTCTGGATTCCTGAAGCGGCGATCGTGACCTATCCCGATATTATGATTGTGGCGGAACCTATTACCCTAATGGAAGGACGTAAAGACACGATCGAGAATCCTGTCTTAATTGCTGAAGTTCTCTCAGAATCTACCGAAGCCTATGATCGAGGGGCGAAGTTTGCTGCCTACCGCACTATTCCCACCTTTCAAGAATATTTACTGATTTCCCAAGATCAAGCTTATGTAGAACATTTTTACAAAGAAGCTGATCAAGGAGGCGATCGCTGGATTTTTACAACCTACTCTTTAGGTGAGACTATTAAATTATCAAACTTAGGCATAGAAGTTAAGATTGCAGATATTTACCAGAAAATTTTGGAACCCCAAAATGCTGTATAACCAGATACTAATTACAAATTTTAGAGACTAATTTTACAAGCTACAAATAATTAAAGTATGTTTAGCTCCCGCCCCACACCCATTCCGCCCCAGCCCGGTCAAGAATCAGTCTGGGATTATCCCCGTCCGCCCCGCTTGGAACCTGTAGCTAAAAGAATTACGATTATCTTCAATGGAGTGACGATCGCTGCCACTTCCCAAGCCTACAGAGTCCTCGAAACCAGCCATCCCCCCAGCTACTACCTGCCCCCGGCGGATATCCAGATGCAATATTTACAAATTTCTCCTCAATCTTCTTTTTGTGAATGGAAAGGCAGAGCCATCTATTACACCCTCACGGTGGGGGATAAACAACTAGTCAACGTAGCTTGGGCTTATCCCGAACCCACAGGTAATTTTGCCCCGATTAAAGACCATCTTGCCTTCTATGCTCACCCTATGGATGCTTGCTATGTCGGAGAAGATTTGGTGACACCACAACCGGGAAATTTCTATGGTGGCTGGATCACTCCCGATATTGTTGGTCCCTTCAAGGGCGTTGCCAATTCTTGGGGTTGGTAAGCATCCAGCAAAAAATCACGCAGACTCTAAAATCTAAACTACAAGACCTAAACTACAAAATATTGTATTCAATGCGCTGAAAATCTCGTTCTACTTCGGCCCAGAGCGCTCGGTTGTGGGGATCAGTTCTTAGAGCTTTTTTGAGATAGATGCGGGCTTTTTCTGTCTGCCCAGCGCTGACTAGATACCTGCCCCAGCGCTGATAGGCGATCGCTTGCCATTGTTTCACTTCCAGATCGTGGGGAATCCGCTCTGCCAAACCTTCCACTAACACAACTGCCCTCGCAAACCGTTGTTCCTTGAGCATAGATTGCAATTGTTGATAGGATTGAGATTTTAGTTGCTTTTCTACCTCCGATAAACGTCCGGTGGCTTTGGGTTGCTTCTTGGTGACAGTAGTTTTGGGAGGCGTGGACGATTTGGGGGCAGAGGATGATTCACTAGAGGTTTTTGGCGAGGTTTTCGGGGCTGTCTGGGTAGAGCTAGCTTGATGAACATCTTGGTTTTTAATAGCTTCCAGCAGAAATTGATAAGCCTCGGTGATGGCAATAAACTTTGCCTGGGCTTGGGCATCTCCCGGATTCACGTCGGGATGATATTTTCTGGCTAAACGACGGTAGGAAGATTTGATCTCTGCGATCGAAGCCCCTTCTTTTAGCTCTAGTAAACCATAGCATTCTGCTTGATTCATCGTTTATTTATGGTCAGTGTTCCTCAAAATGATGAGTTCAGTAATCTTTTTAGTTATGTAGTTATTATGTAATGATCTTGTCGCCATTGTACCGAAAAAATCCGATAAAAAAAGTAGGTCTTATAAGATAAAAACCTACCCAGAGTTGAGTTTCTAGCTGACTTACCAAAGGATAATAGCTAGATTCTTTCTTCAATCACGCTATCGATCAATCCGTATTCTTTTGCTTCTTCGGCAGACATAAAGAAATCTCGATCCATATCTTTTTCAATTTTCTCGATCGAGTTCCCCGTATTCTTGGCATAGATACCATTGAGTTGGTGACGAATCCGCATGATTTCCTTAGCTTCAATTTGAATATCCGTAGCCTGTCCCCTAGTGCCGCCGGAGGGTTGGTGAATCATGATCCGGGAGTGGGGTAGAGCCAAGCGCTTACCTTTGGTTCCTGCTGCCAACAGGAAAGACCCCATGGAAGCCGCCAAACCGACACAGATCGTCACCACATCACACTTGATATACTGCATGGTGTCAAAGATTGCCATACCAGCCGTGACGGAACCACCGGGGGAGTTGATATAGAGATAGATGGGCTTGGTGGGATCATCGGAATCGAGATAGAGCATGGAAGCGACGAGACTATTGGCGATGCCATCGGTGACTTCCTGCCCTAAAAAGAGAATCCGCTCTTGGCTGAGACGGGTATAAATACTAATCCATTGTTCGTAAGCACTACCGGGGAGGCGGTAGGGAACCTTGGGAACTCCAATAGGCATAGTCTTTTTCCTTGTAGTTGAGATAGTAGGGGTGCAAGGCTTTGCGCCCTTGAGTTGTGTTATTGATTTTATTTAGCCGACTCCAGCTAGAGCCTTGGGTAGGTCTTTGCGGCTTTCGAGGACTCGATCGATAATCCCGTAATCCTTCGCCTCTTCGGGAGTGAGGTAAAACATCCGATCCATATCTTTAATAATTTTCTCTACGGGCTGTCCGGTATTTTTGGAGAAAATTTCCAGCATGGCGGTACGGTTAGCAATGACTTCCTTCGCCCGAATTTGAATATCCGTCGCCTGCCCCCTTGCCCCACTCCGGGATTGGTTGAGAACAATGTTGGCATGGGGGAGACTAGCTCGAAAACCCTTGGTGCCTGCGGAGAGGATCATGGCTGCGGTTCCCATCGCCTGCCCGATGCAGATGGTGTGGATGGGGGGCTTGATGTAGTTCATAGTGTCGCAGATGGCAAAAGCCTCGGTCTCGAAGACGATCGCTTGTCCGTCATACCAAGAAGTCCCGGTGGAATTGATATAAAAGAAAATTGGTTTTTCGGGATCATCAAACTGCAAGTAAAGCAACTGGGCAATAATTAACTCAGTCACATCTATCCCTACCTGTCGTTTCACATCATCAGCAGAATATAGGGGTAGTCCCAGATAGACGATCCGTTCCTTGAGCAACAAGGATTCTAAGTCCGGTGGGGGAGTCCGGTAGTAAGCATCCCCAGTATAATAAGGTGTTTGGACTGCTTTGATGGTCATGGAGTTGCTGCTAGTAATAATAGCTTAATCTTTTGTCCATACTAGCGTGTTTAGAGCATGTTTGGGGGTAGTGCAGCTAGACTCATCTTCTTAGCCTCTGCCTGATCCCCATAAATTTTTCCCAAGTCTCTCCTAAATCTCCAGGAAAGCAAATGCAAGGTGGGCAATGCCTACCCTACTTAGTTTAGTAATAATCAAATTGTATTCTTCAAGGAAGCAACTATTCCAAATTTCTGTGATCTATGAATTTATTTGCCCATCTTTCAACTAGTTTTATAGCTAATTTTGCTGCCAATTTGATTACAGACTTATCTGCTAATTTATTTAATTTGTTTATAGCTTCATCTGGAAGTCTATCTGAAAATTTATCTGGGAATCTATTGGAGAATTTATCGATCGAGCTTCCTCCCATTCTTACTTCCAGTCATGCGATCATGGTTTATTTATTGCTGGGGTTTGCCGTCGCCCACAGTGGGTTAGCCGCTCTGCGGATCTGGGGAGAGGGGAAAATTGGGGCGAGATTGTACCGAGTTCTTTTTGCTTTGGTGAGTATTCCCTTTGCCACGGTGTTAATTATTTATTTTTTCAATCATCGCTACGATGGCATCCAACTCTGGCAGGTGCAGGGAGTGCCGGGGATCAAAACTGGGGTAGCGATCGCTAGTGCCATATCTTTTTTCTTTCTTTACCCAGCGACCTTTAATTTGCTGGAAATTGCTGCCATCCAAAAACCAGAAGTCATCTGTTTGAAACGGGGATCATCCGCATTACTCGCCATCCTCAATGGTGGGGCAGGTGATTTGGTGCATAGCCCACACTCTCTGGATTGGCACGAGTTTTACTTTGTTAACTTCCATAGGTTTAATTCTCCATCATGTGTTTGCAGTGTGGCATGGCGATCGCCGCTTAGAGCAACGTTATGGGGAAGCATTTTTGGCAGCGAAGGCAAGGACTTCGACCATCCCTTTTCGAGCCATCTTCGACGGGCGACAAACTTTGCAAATAGCTGAATTTCTCCGTCCTGCCTACCTCGGAGTCACGGGGTTTATCATCCTCTTAGCTTGGGGGCATCCGTGGTTAATGCAAGTTACAGCCCAAGTTCCTTGGTAGGATTAGGTAGGCTAAATCCCGAAGTTTTCTCGGCCTTAGCTCGGCATTAGATCATAATTTTTTAGGTGATATCCGTGTCGATCACTAGCTCCAACATCCGCCATTTAATGATTGTGCATTTTCTCTATGGAATTTTCTATGAGCAAGTCAGCCAGAATTTCCCTAATTGGTTTGTGGCTAATTACGTCGTGGGGGTGGAAGATACCAAAGAAAAACAGCGTTATTATCCAGAGATCAGCGTGGTCGAGGTGGAATGCTTGTTTAACCTCGATCGATACAATACAATTCCGGGGCAGTGTCCCCTCCGCATCGCTGTAGAAGTGGTTAAACCGGGGCGGCGCAATACTCAACGAGATTACACCCTGAAAAAATCAGCCTACGAAATTCTAGAAATTCCTGAATACTGGATCGTTGATCCCCAAAAAGATTTAATTACCGTCCATCAATTAGTCAATGGCTATTACCGCCCCCGGACTTTCCAAGACAACCAAAAAATCATCTCTCCCAGCCTGCCCAACTTGAACCTAGCGGCGGCTCAACTCCTCTCGGCTTCCTTGGGATAATCCAGAACTTAAGATAATCTTCACAAGACAAGAATGGGGATCAAGCTACCCTAGTTGGCAATGATGTAATTTAACGACGCAATTTGACAACGTTAAGCAAGATTTAAGGAATTTTTTATGGCACAGCAGAGCTTTGGAGTAATCGGTCTCGCCGTGATGGGGGAAAATATCGCTTTGAATGTGGAGCGCAATGGATTCCCGATCGCAGTCTACAACCGCACAGGAGCCAAGACCGATGAGTTTATGGCAAAAAGAGCCGGGGGCAAAAATGTAGTTGCTGCCTACTCGATCGAAGATTTCGTGAAATCCCTCGCCCGTCCCCGGAAAATTTTGGTCATGGTGCAAGCGGGCGCTCCCGTAGATGCGGTGATCAAACAATTGCAACCATTGTTAGAGAAAGATGACATGATCATTGATGGCGGTAACTCTCTCTACGAAGATACCGAACGGCGGACTAGAGAACTAGAACCCACAGGTTTAGGGTTTGTGGGTATGGGGGTCAGTGGTGGCGAAGAAGGCGCTCTCAACGGACCGAGCCTGATGCCGGGGGGGACAGAAACCGCCTACAAGGAACTGGAACCAATCCTGCTGAAAATCGCTGCCCAAGTTGACGATGGAGCCTGTGTCACCTACATTGGCCCCGGTGGCGCTGGTCACTACGTGAAGATGGTTCACAACGGCATTGAGTATGGGGATATGCAGCTCATTGCCGAGGCTTACGACCTGCTGAAAAATGCCCTCGGGCTCAACCATCAACAACTCCACGAAATCTTCGCCGAGTGGAACACCACTGATGAGCTAAATTCCTTCTTGATTGAAATCACCGCCGATATTTTCAAATATATTGATCCCGATACCCAGCAGCCCCTGGTGGAATTGATCCTCGATGCGGCAGGGCAGAAGGGAACCGGACGCTGGACTGTCCAGAGTGCCTTGGAGTTGGGAGTACCGATCCCGACCATGATTGCGGCGGTGAACGCCCGGATTACTTCTTCCTACAAGGCAGAACGGGTAGCTGCTTCTCAGGAAATCACCGGACCCACGGGTAAGTATGAAGGAGATGCGAAGGCTTTTATCTCCAAAATTCGGGATGCTCTCTACTGCTCAAAAATTTGTTCCTACGCCCAAGGGATGGCGCTATTGAGTAAGGCTTCTCAGGAATATAACTACAACTTGACCTTGAGTGAAATGGCTCGCATCTGGAAGGGCGGCTGTATTATCCGGGCGGGATTCCTAGATAAGATCAAGAATGCCTTTAATGAAAACCCCACTCTGCCGAATCTCCTCTTGGCTCCAGAGTTTAAGCAGACGATTCTCGATCGCCAGTCCGCATGGCGGGAAGTCTTGGTAGTTTCTAACCAGCTAGGTATTCCTGTGCCTGCCTTTAGTTCCTCCTTGGATTACTTCGATAGCTATCGCCGCGATCGTCTTCCCCAAAACCTCACCCAAGCCCAACGGGATTACTTCGGTGCCCATACCTACAAGCGCATCGACAAAGAAGGGACTTTCCACACCGAGTGGGCCTCCCAAGCCTAGTTTTAGAAGATGCCTGAAGAGGTATAGTTTGTGATGTTTCACACTCAGTGATCCCCCCTAGCCCCCCTTAACAAGGGGGGAACTAGAGTCAAAGCCCTGCTTAATAAGGGGAATTTAAGCGGATCAAAACTTTTGTAACCCGCCTTAAGACTTTTCAAGCATCCTTTTAATAGGTAACTAGAGTCAAAGTCCCCCTTAAAAAGGGGGATTTAGGAGGATCGCACCGCTACTTGTCTGATTACAAACTGCTGTAATTTTAAATTTCAATCCTAAACTTCATCGAGGGCAGCGATGCCGGGGAGGACTTTGCCTTCGAGGAGTTCGAGACTAGCTCCGCCCCCTGTGGAAATATGGCTCATTTCTGAAGCAAGATTGAGTTTTTCTACCGCAGCGACGGAATCACCACCGCCGATAATGGTGCAAGCGCCTTGTTTGGTGAGTTGAGAGAGACTCTGGGCGATCGCTTCTGTACCCACGGCAAATTTATCAAACTCAAACACACCCATGGGACCATTCCAGATCACAGTTTTGCAATCAGCCAGAGCCGCTTGGAAGGTTTGCACCGCATCGGGTCCAATATCTAAACCCATCCAGCCATCGGGGATATTTTCAATATTCACCACTTGGGAGTTAGCATCGGGGGCAAAGTTATCTGCCACAACGACATCGGTGGGTAACAGTAGGCTGACACCCCGTTCCTTTGCCTTGGCTTCCAAGGATTTAGCAAGTTCTAACTTGTCATCTTCCACGAGGGATTTACCCACATTTAAGCCCCGGGCTTTGTAGAAGGTGAAGATCATGCCGCCGCCGAGGAGGAGTTTATCGCATTTTTCAAGAAGGGTTTCAATGACACCAATTTTGCTAGAGACTTTGGAACCACCGATAATGGCGGCGAGGGGACGCTGGGGTTCGGCGATCGCCCCTTCGAGGTATTGGAGTTCCTTCTCAATCAAAAATCCAGCCACGGAAGGGCTGAGGTAATGGGTGACACCTTCGGTGGAAGCATGGGCGCGGTGGGCGGTACCAAAGGCATCATTGACGTACAGATCAGCCACAGAAGCTAGTTTCTTGGCAAATTCGGGGTCGTTCTTTTCTTCTTCTGGGTAAAAGCGGACATTTTCCAACAGGGCTACTTGCCCATTTTCCATGGCTCCCACTTGGGCGGCGACTTCCTCTCCAATGCAGTCATCACACTTAATTACTTCCTTACCCAAAAGCTCTGAGAGGCGCTGAGCCACGGGGGTGAGGCGGAGTTTTTCAGTGACTCCCTTGGGACGACCAAAATGGCTACAGAGGATGACTTTAGCTCCCTTCCCAGTCAGGTCATTAATCGTTGGGAGGGCTGCCCGGATGCGGGTATCATCGGTAATTGTGCCGTTATCTAGGGGAACATTAAAATCGACCCGGACTAGCACGCGTTTGCCAGAAACATCTGCTGCTGATAGGTTTGCTAAAGTTTTCTTAGCCATTTGCCATAACCTCTTTATTTATTAACAGTTAATTAACAGTATTGATTTTTACAGTCCTCTGAGATTTTATCAAAATTTGGGATCAAGCCTTGAGACTTCTGGGAATTGCGATTAAGCCCCCACCGCCAGCGATCGTATCTACCCAATCTGTGGTTATAGTTGCGGAAAACAATCCTCAAGTTACTCCAGTACTCAATTGTATTTTTGACTTTATTTTTTGACTTTATTTTTGACATATCTATAAGTTTTGTAAGTAGTTTCTGAGAGTAGCAAAAATTAAAAATCTAAGTCTCTAAATAAATCAATCGTCGGCATAGTAAAACCCGGAATTACTTCTTCTCCATCCAAATTATCCGTAACTTTGAGTAACCGCTCTGGTCGGGGACTACGATAAACTATAACTGACTGCTCATCAGCATGAATTAACCACGCTAAACGGCATTCATTCGCAAAATATTCAACCATCTTCCCGTGGAATTCGGCAAAGGTATTATTAGGGGAAATAATCTCTATTACTAAGTCTGGTGCGCCAGAGAAAGATCCTTGAGGTAGTCTTTTCATACCTTGGAGACGTTCTTTGGCTACAAAGGAAATATCGGGCGATCGCTTGTTACCAGTTTTCATCGTAAATGCGGTGCTAGAGTCACAGATTACTCCTAGTTTATGAGTCAAGACATAGCTACCTAAAAAGATAGTGAGATTACTAGCTAAGTAGCCATGCTCCATCCCAGAGTTACCCATATTTACTAATTCTCCGTTAATTAGTTCATAGCGATCGTTCTCTCCAGACAAAGCCATAAATTCGCTATCTGTCCAAATTTTCTTTTCTGTAGCCGTAGTCATAATTCCCCTAGATATTTAAGCATTTGATTAGGTATTTTAATATTCGTAGTATACTAAAAAAGTTTGTCGTATCTAAATCTAGCTCCCAAAATATATCATGTCTGATTCTTTACCAAACATCTCCCCCAAAATTCGGTTAGCGACTATTGATGATGTGTCTACTATTTTTAAGTTAATTCAAGACTTAGCAGTTTACGAAAAATTAGCCCATGAAGTGACTGGAAGTGAAGAATTATTAAAAGAACATTTATTTGGAAAAAAGGTTTACATCGAAGTACTTTTGGCAGAAATTGATAATCAAGCCGCCGGATTAGCCTTGTTTTTTCATAACTATTCTACTTTTCTCACCAAGCCAGGAATTTATCTCGAAGATTTATTTGTTGTCCCAGAATATCGTCGCCGAGGTGTGGGGAAAGCCTTGATCTCGTCCTTGGCAAAGTTGGCGGTGGAGAGGGATTGCGGCAGACTAGATTGGAGCGTTTTGGATTGGAATGTAAATGCGATCGCTTTCTACGAAAAAATCGGTGCTACAGTATTACCAGATTGGCGCATCTGCCGAGTCACGGGAAATAGCTTACAAGAATTAGCAGAAGGGATGAGAAAGTAAATTGCCATGACTACTTTATTATCACAATTAAAAACCTTTGATGAGTTTATTGATTGGTATCCCCAAGATTCTGTCAATAAGTATGAGTTGTACGATGGGGTAATAGTAGAAATGCCAAAACCAACGGGGAAACATTCAGAAATTGGCGGCTTTTTGGTATTAGAGTTAGGAATTAAGTTTCGCCAACAACAATTACCTTATCTAATCCCCAAAGAATGTTTAATTAAGCTGGCAGATGATAGGGGCTATGAACCAGATGTGATAGTTTTAAATCGTTCCCTACTGCCCTTGGAACCTCGTTGGTCAAAAGAATCAGTGATTACTCAGGGCGCAACCATTGCTTTAGCGATCGAGATAGTCAGCACCAACTGGCGAGATGATTATGGGCGAAAAGTTAATGATTATGAAACTTTAGAAATTCCAGAATTATGGTTAATTGATTACCAAGGCTTAGGAGGAATTCGCTATATTGGTTCCCCGAAGCAACCAGTTATTTCTATTTATACCTTGACTGAGGGAGAGTACTTAGTCAATCAATTTCGAGGTGATGAGTTATTACAATCAAGCAGCTTTCCAGAACTAAATTTAACAGCCAATCAAATCTTTCAAAGTAACTAAAGCTAAATAATTAAATCTAAAAATCTAGAAATCTATGGCTATTCTGGCTGCCCATAATCTGACTAAACAGTTTCCCGGTGTGTTGGCAAACGATCGAGTGAATTTCTCGGTGGAGCCGGGAGAGGTACATGTGTTGCTGGGGGAAAATGGCGCAGGCAAGGCTACCTTGATGAATATGCTCTATGGTTTGATTGCGCTCACGAGCATAGATATCTGGGTCAATGAGGCGATCGAGCTGGTTTCGGGGTTTGGGAGTTCTCGATCGTACCAGCCCAGAGGTGAAAATTCGGGAACTGGCAGAAAAATTTAGTTTTATATCAGTACTTATTACTCTTATATAGCAGTTCTAAATGATTTCACCCGCCGCAGGCGAGTGGAATAACCTCCCAGAGGCAATCTAATTCAGAAAATGATTTAGGATCGCTATCATCTCATTGGCTAAAAGAATTTGGTAAATCTAGGAAACATTGCTATGTTAAGTTTATGTCATGTTAAATCTACTCCTCTTCGGCTCATTTTTTTATCATAAATTTTTGCGATATTCACTACATAAATTTTTAATACCTCTTTTTAACCCCCATAGATTAAAACACTAAGTATATGAGTATAGTTTATTTTAATTTTATCGATCTATTTGCCGGAATTGGCGGAATGCGTTTAGCCTTTGAAAGTACAGGTGCAATATGTAATTTCTCTTCAGAATGGGATAAATTTTCTCAACAAACTTACATTGCTAATTTTGGTGAACAACCAGTAGGAGATATTACTCAAATTCCCTCAAGTCAAATTCCAGACCATGATATTTTGGTTGGCGGTTTTCCTTGTCAACCCTTTAGTATTGCAGGCGTGAGTAAGCACAATTCTTTGGGTAATGATCACGGATTTGAACATCCCACTCAGGGAACTTTATTTTTTGAAGTAGCTAGAATCATTAAAGATAAGAAACCTAAAGCCTTCTTACTAGAGAATGTAAAAAATTTAGTGAGTCACGATCGAGGAAAAACTTTTACTATTATTAAAGAAACCTTAGAGGAACTGGGCTACTACATACATCACCAAGTTTTTGATGCTGCGGCGATATTACCCCAACATCGAGAAAGAATATTCATTGTTGGTTTTCGTGAGCCTATTACCTTTAAGTTTCCAGTATTACCAAACTGTTATCCCCAAATCAAAGATATTTTAGAAACTAATGTAGAGGATAAATATACTCTCACAGATCACCTCTGGGAATATTTACAAAACTACGCAGAAAAACATCGAGCAAAAGGTAATGGATTTGGCTATGGATTAGTCGATCTTGAAGGAATTTCTCGAACTTTGAGTGCTAGGTATTATAAAGATGGTTCAGAAATCCTTATTCCGCAAAAAGATAAAAATCCTCGTCGTTTAACTCCAAGAGAGTGTGCAAGATTAATGGGTTTTCCTGAAACATTTAAGATTGTTACGAGTGATACAAGAGCCTACAAACAGTTTGGGAACTCTGTTGCAGTTCCAGTTGTGCAAGCGATCGCTAAAGAAATGATAATCTCATTGCAAAATCACAAGTTGTTAAGTTATCCTGTACGCTCTCCCTTACAGCTAAAACTATTTGAAAATCAGAATTTGTACTATGAAAAGACAGGTACTTTAGGTTAATTTAATGACAAATTCAATTCTTAGCAAAGATGAAAGTGATTTCTTAAGAGAGCTACCTAATATCTACTATATGGAGCCAATTAAGATTAGAGTAGATAGTTGGGTTGAAGCATCAGAAAATCCCCAGATTGGCTGGCTTGAGGTATTAAATCATTTGAATGCAATTTTAAGAGAGGCTCAGAGTGATGTTGAGCAACTTTTAGATAATAGGCTCTTAGCTGGCGAAATCAAAGATAAATCTCAAGCTCGTAAAAGTGTTGTAGGTAATGCTTTTTCTAATATAATCATCTATGTTTTTATCCAAAATAAATTATCTGGTAATATTTTGGAGGGACTTTATATTACGGCAAAGAAATCTACAATTAAAGGCTTTGAAAGAATTTCTACTATTAATGTGGGAGAAGAGACTCAAAAACCTGATATGGATTTGATAATTTATTCTCTTAAGGAAAATTCAGATTTGAATAAATGTATTATTCTTTCTCTAAAAACTTCCTTGAGGGAACGAGCTAGTCAAACGTATAAGTGGAAATTGCTTATGGAAATTGCGATGTCTGATTGTGAAGTTCGTGATAAATATGAAATTTTTTATAATCCCCCTACAGTTCCTTTAGTGTGTTTTGTTACAGTTAATTTTTATAATGAAATAAATAATCCCCAACATAGAGGGATGTTTAAGTTTTTCGATCGAGCTTTTATTGGCAAACCTCTAGCTCCTCAAGAAACTGACTTTATCTATCCCCTCTCAAACTTGATTGATTTTGCCAACAAACAACTTTCTTAACTTTCTTGATAAAAAATAATCATAATAGAAATCTATGGCTATTCTGGCTGCCCATAATTTGACTAAAGAGTTTCCCGGTATTTTGGCAAACGATCGAGTGAATTTCTCGGTGGAGCCGGGAGAGGTACATGTGTTGCTGGGGGAAAATGGCGCAGGCAAGACGACCTTGATGAATATGCTCTACGGTTTGATTTCCCCTACTAGTGGGGAGATTCGGGTCAAGGATCAGGCAGTAAATTTTGCTAGTCCCAATGATGCGATTAAACAAGGTATTGGCATGGTACATCAACATTTTATGCTGGTTCCCGTGTTTACGGTGACAGAGAATATTGTTTTGGGCGTGGAAGCGACAGAGAAGCGATCGAGCTGGTTTCGGGGTTTGGGAGTTCTCGATCGTACCAGCCCAGAGGTGAAAATTCGGGAACTAGCAGAAAAATTTAGCCTCAAGGTAGACCCACAAGCGTTGGTGGGAGATTTACCCGTAGGCATTCAGCAAAAAGTGGAAATTATCAAAGCCCTCTACCGGGGAGCGCAGGTGTTGATTCTCGATGAACCAACGGCGGTACTCACCCCCCAAGAAGCAACGGAGTTATTTGATGTTATCCACGCCCTCACCGCTCAAGGCATGGCAGCAATTTTAATCACCCACAAGCTCAAGGAAGTCATGGCGATCGCCGATCGGATCTCCGTTATGCACCAGGGCAGAATGGTCGGCACTGTCACCCCAACCGCAACGGATGAATCCCAGTTAGCGGAAATGATGGTGGGGCGGAAGGTCATCCTCCAAGTAGAAAAAGCCCCGTCCCAACCGGGAGAAGTGGTATTAGAAGTAAGCAACCTGACAGTGACGGACGATCGCCAGCAACAGGCAGTCTCTGGGGTCAGCCTGATGGTGCAAGCGGGGGAAATCTTGGGGATTGCGGGGGTGCAGGGGAACGGGCAGACGGAATTAGTAGAGGCGATCACAGGGCTGCGGACTGCCAGTGCTGGCACGGTAAGGATTTTGGGAGAGGATTTCACTAAGGCTCCACCCCGGAAAATTATCGAAGCCGGAGTGGGGCATATTCCCGAAGACCGGGAGAAACACGGCTTAGTTAAAAATTACTTTCTCTCGGATAACATGGCACTGTGTACCTACTACCAAGAACCTTTTGCCCAGGGAGTCGTGTTGCAGCAATCCGCCATTCAAGCCCAGGCCGATCGCCTGATTCCCGCCTTTGATGTCCGTCCTGCCAACCCCATGGCCATGGCGGGGACGCTTTCGGGGGGAAATAAACAAAAGGTAATTATTGCCAGAGAAATGTCTAGGGGAGCAAAGCTCCTAATTGCCGCTCAACCAACCCGGGGGGTAGATGTGGGTTCCATTGAATTTATTCATCAACACATTGTCACCGCA
>JAAUUE010000069.1 GCA_012031635.1 Coleofasciculaceae cyanobacterium SM2_1_6
AGGGGAGTAAGAGGAAAGTCCCTCTCCCTAGGGAGAGGGATTTAGGGTGAGGGTCATGATTCACGCAAGAGGTCTAAAATTTGTGAAGGGGTTTTGGCTTCGGCTCCGCTCAGCCAGCGATGATGGTTATGTTTTTTGTAAAATGGTATCAGGTGGATTTTTTATCCCAAACTGAAGTTATATAGTGCTAGACAGATTAATTAGGACAAGGCTCGATACGTTGGCTGAGCGAAGTCGAATTTATGCTGAGCGTTGTCGAAGTAGCCGAATTTGTCTTAACTTTTATGGCAATGACTATATCAATTATGGAGAAAAGATAGAAATTGCTAGAGCTATTGTTGTCCCGATTCTAGTAATGTCAGATATTGAGTAAATCGGGGCGAAATCTGGGGATTTTGATTAGCATCAAGATTTTCTAAATTACCTGAATTGCCCGCATTATCAGCATTGTTAAGATTGTCTGGATTATCTGGATTATCTGGATTGCGAGAATTATTAGAGTTGGCTGAGTTAGTTGCTGGAGTAGAGGCAACTAAAGGTCGATCGAGGGCGGGTTCCGAGGGGCGGGGGTTACTGAGGGAAGCCGAATTGCGAGTTTGTAGCCAAGTTATGGCACGGGCTTTACCTGCTTTACTGCTCAACACCAGCGCCGCCCAGATCTGAGCGTTGATATCTTGGGGGTTAAAATCCAAAGTCACTCGGATTCTTTCTCCTAGCTGCCCCTTGTCCCGATTTAGGAGCGTAACAACTTCCTGCATCTGTACAGAATTATCTATAGACTCCAAGAGAGTTAAGGCTTCCTGCCAGCGCCCATCGATTAGTTTTGCAGAGATTGCCTGACTGGGATTGGCCCAGCCTAGCTCTGCTTGCTTGGTGGTGGTATCAGCGTGGAGTTGGATAAAATCCAGTTGGTTTTGCGCCACTTCTGACCATTTATCTGTACCTTGATTAGACTTGGTTATTTCTGACTTCAGGGCTTGGAGTTTCTTTGCTGCTGCTGACCACAGACCAATCCGGGCATAGGTGAGGGCATTTTCGTAGGGACGAGAGGCGATCGCTGCTTTGTTGAGATTTGTCTCTACTAGCCAAATAGGATCCAGCGTAAATTCCCTAGGCTTGATTTGATAAATTTGCAGGGACGGCTCCAAGCCCACGGAGCGATCGACCACTAGTTCCGGCGTAGCATCGCCATGGATCTGCTGCCAACTCGCCCTATTTCCCTGGGGACTTGTCCATTCCGCCATCACACCTACATAGTTCTGCTCCGGATTGTAATGCAGCACCTGCCCGTAGAGGATATTCCCGCGCTTGCCTGTGAGGTGGAGCCAGATTCCCGGCTTGGGAGCTTGAGGGTCGATCTCTAGGGAAGTAAAAGGCTGGAGCTTGTTGGTTCCCGGTGGGCTTACTCCCGCCCGGACGAGGGGAGCAACCACGAAGGATTCTTCTGGCTCCTTGAGGACTAGCTGCCGTTTGAGTTGGTAGAGTTGGGAAGACACGAAGAGATTATCAAGGGGTTCGTAGAGCCGGAGTTCGGTGATTTTCTGGCAATTTTGATTAGTTGGACTAGGTTGGCAATCGGCAATCGTCGCCACGATCGGCACCAAAACATCGGTTGACAGGGTAATTATTTTTCCGGTTTCAAAACCCTGCTCTTTTAGATCCTCTTTGATTGCCTCTAGGGTCTGGGGTGGATTTTGTTGGACGTGGGAAATTTGATAATTTGCTGGCAGGTATTGGTTTATCCAGATAATCGAATCGGGGTCAAGGATCAACCAAAAACCGCTCCACAAAATAAAGGCAACGAGGCAACCCGCCCCGATAATCACCCAGAAGATCACAAAATCTATCAAAAACCCCCGCCAATTCCAGCCCCGCCGCCGTTTTTTCTTGGGCTTTTTCAGGGACGTTGATATTTTGCTGTCCACCGTTGCCATTTCTTCGGGGATATAGGACACAGGCTTAGTTGCCTCGCGCGGGAATTGATCTGGGGAGAGTTGATTTCTAGGAGTTGGATTTTTAATCGATCGATTATTCCCAACAGCCCGATTACCAACTAACTTATTCTGTTGACCACCCTTATCTCGTTTGCGATAGAACCCTCTCATAGCTAGCACCAGCGATGTCCCAAGTAAATTGGGTTTCCATTAGCGATCGACCATTTTTTGATAGCTCCCGCCGCAAAGATGGGTCGGCAAACAATTGGCTAATCGCTGCTACGTATTCTGAAGGACTATTTGCCCTCAATGCTCTTAATGGTACATCATTCCCATCTACCCTCAACCCCTCTAAAGCCTGATTACTGCCGACGACGGGAATTCCGGCGGCTAGAGCTTCAAGGGTTTTATTTTTAATCCCCAAACCAGTCCGCAGGGGAAGCACAGCAATGGTGGCTTGATGGAGCCTTTCGACCATGGAATCTACCTTCCCTGTGACGATCACACCGGGGAGTTTACCTAATTCCTGGACGGCGGGGGTTGGTCGATCGCCCACCAGTTCGAGGGTCGTTTCGGGATAAATTTGGCGCACTGCTGGGAGAATAGTCTGGCTGAGAAACTGGGCGGCATCAATATTGGGTAGGCTATCCATCGCTCCGGTGAAAACTAGTTTCATCCCACCGGGATCTAGGGAACGGTAGGGAAATTTAGTTAGATCGACTCCATTGGGAATGACAACTAAACGATCTAAACAATCAGGGGCATTTCGACTTGGCTCAGTGGAGGCTGAGTTGGGTAGAAATTTTTGGAGATAGGCTCGATCGTCCTCGGTGGTGACAACAATAGCAGTAAATTTTTGGCAATAGCGACGTTCGTAAAGATACAAAAGAGGGAGATTGAGCCAGTCCCGGAGGGGATAACTCGCCGTCCCCGTGAGCAATTGCTGCCGACAACTGCCGTAGACCGAACTATGAACATTAACCACTGCGGGGATTGGGCAGGGAGCCGGGAGAAAAACTTCATTCACACTATGCTCACAGGTGACCACCGCAAACCGCCGGAGATTAGCATCCACCCAAGCCTGCATCTCTGGGGATTGGTTAAACAAAACACTGGTGGGAATGCCTCGATACCACGCTTGCAGCGATCGACCCACCTTTCCCAAGATGCCATCAGATTTTAATTCTTGAGGTCGAGGAAAAGTCACCAACTCTGAAACCTGTTCCCGGAGTATGGCAATTTCTGCCTCCAAAGTATCCGCCCCCACCTGCGTCACCACCGTCACCTCATGGCGGGCTTGCAAATATTTCAACAAGTTATACGTCCGCACCTGAGTTCCCCCCTTGGTGGGGGGGTAGGGAAATGTCACTGACAGCAAGAGGATTTTCACAATACTTCTAAAATTAGATTTTGATCTTATGTTTTGATCTTATGTTTTGATCTTATAGTCGTTGCCATAAAAGTTAAGACGAGTTCGGCTACTTCGACAACGCTCAGCATAAATTCGACTTTGCTCAGCCAACGTATCTGGTCTTGTCCTAATTAATCTGTCTAGCACTATATGTTTTGATCTGAGATTTTAATGGGACTATCCAGTAAGCGGAAAACTCTGAGCTTTTAGCTCTGAAAGTCTCAACGCAAATAGGGACGGTACGCCCACAAGCCACTAGTTAGCTGCGCCCATTCTCCAGAGTTATTGCCATTGAGAGTAACCGAGCTACCGTAGGCAGCACAACTCATGGCTTGATTATTAGTTCCGGGCCCCGTGCGTAAATTCAGGCAAGTCCGCTCTGGAGTCTCCACGATCGCTGTCCGCCCCGTACTCGCATTATTCCTTGAGCTATTATTAGCACTGGCTACTGCCGTTGTGGGTGCATTCAGAAATCGATAATCTGTTCCCGTCACCACATCGGTGCGAGTCCTGAGTTTGCAGTTAAACTCAAAAGGCTGGACACTGCCATCGGCTACCGTGACATTACCCCGCCCCCGGAGGCTCTCTTCCGTGCTGGAAATAGTATAAATTCCGAGGGTATTAGCAGTAAGTTGGGCATTTTGTCCGACCATGGTGGAGATTGCCGCTCGACAAGCCCGGAGGACATTTTCGGGGATGCGTTGCTTAGTTGCTGTTGGGTTGTGGGCAAAAGTCTGGGCGTGGGTTGGGTTCTCTGAGGCAATGATTAATCCACTAGGGAGGGCGATCGAGAGCAACAACACAGGCAGAAAAGATAGGTGTTTTCTCATGGTTTTTCAGCTTTGGTAGAGGCTTTAATTAAATTTGCACATTAAATTTGCACATTGAATTTGTACATTGAATTTGTACATTGAATTTGCATAGGTAATCATGACTGTTGCCGATGCACCAGAGTTGCACTCGCTTGATCCACTGGCATCAACACCACTTGATTGATATTTACATGGGCAGGACGAGTAGCACAGAAAAAGATCACCTCGGCGACATCCATTGGCGTGAGGGGCGTAACTCCTGCGTAGACTTGGCTGGCTCGATCGCGATCGCCATGAAACCGCACTACACTAAACTCGGTTTCCACCAGCCCCGGATCCACCTCACTCACCCGGATGGGCGTACCGAGGAGATCCTGCTTCAGTCCTTCGGTAATGAGTTTCACCGCAGCTTTTGTGCCGCAATAAACAGCACCCTTGGGGTAGGCTGCGAGTCCGGCGATCGATCCTAAATTAATAATATGTCCTCTGCCTCGATCGAGCATCCCCGGCAGTACACAACGGGTCATATATAACAAACCCTTAACATTGGTATCAATCATCTCTTCCCAATCTTCGATCGCTCCTGTCTGGAGAGGATCCAATCCCCTCGCCAACCCCGCATTATTAATTAAAATCTCGATCTCTTCCCAATCATCGGGCAGTTCTTGAATGCTTTGGGCTACGGCAGTTCGATCGCTCACATCCAGCGCCAAGAGATAAACATCCGTAGTCGGGGGTAACTGCGCCACCAACGCCTGAAGCCCTGCTAACCGCCGAGCTGCCAAAATCAACCTTGCCCCCGCCATCGCAAATACTTGGGCACAGGCAGCCCCAATCCCACTACTCGCCCCCGTAATCAACACAATTTTTCCCTGCATAAAACCTCACCAAAACTTCTAGGTTAATCAATTCCCAACAGTTTGGACTAAATTATTACCAATTTTTAGGGGATTTTTCCTAGGTATCTACTCTATAGAACTTCTTGGGAGCTAAATTTCTAGACACTTCTGAGCCACGAGGTCAGCGATCGATCCCGAATCTGATTTATCTAACTTGTTTATTCTTAAATCCTGTAGGTCTTTAATCTCTTTAATCTCTTTAATTTCTCTAATTTCTTTGATCTCCTTTAGCCCTTTCAACTCCTTGGAGTCTAGGAAATCAGTCCCCAAAAAATCTGGCTTTTCTCTCATTGGCTCTAGAGGCAAAGTCACGCAGTGGGTCAGGGCTTGACGAGTGGTAGAAATGGCACAGGCAAGGGCAATATTATCCTGATCCAAGAGTCCGAGAATTTTTTGGGGTTGCAGGGGATTAACCACGGGTAATTGGTGTAAACCCCTTGCCGCCATGCGGGTTAGAGCCTCAGCAAGGTTTTCCTCTGGATGGGCATAGAGCAGTTCCCGGGTACACAATTCCCCTAGGGAAGTTTCATGGAGATATTGGGAATTTTTTGCCCCATAAGTGATAGCTCGGTTCACATCTTGGAGAGTAATAATCCCAATCAACTGCTGGGCTTCATCTACCACCAAGGCACTCCGCTGCCGCTTTCTGGTGAGCAATAAACCAGTATTAAAAATTGAGACAGATTCCGTGACCATCAAGGGTGCTTGCATGACTTCCCGGACAGTGATTTTTTGGAGGAGTTCTTGATCGGGGTTTTTGGTGCTATCTAAGCCCAAGGTCGGCTGGACATTCGGAGCAGGAATCAGCACGGGTTTGTAGCGCTCCACTAGCCAGACACTCAGCCCCACCGTTGCCATCAAAGGCAGGACAATTCGATAATCCCTAGTTAATTCAAATAGCAGCAAAATCGCCGTTAATGGGGCATTAACACTCCCCGCCAACACTGCCGCCATTCCCACCATGGCATAAGCCGGGGGCTCGGCTACAGCAATGAAATCTGGGGAAACTACCATGCCCAAAAATTTGCCGTAGGCAGCACCGAGGGCGGCTCCCAGAAACATCGCTGGGGCAAAGATGCCGCCTACCAAACCACTCCCTAAGCTAGTGGCGGTGGTAATTAGTTTCACGACTAATAAAATGATTAATAGACCGAGGGACAAATCTACATCTTGGAGAATCGCCTCGATCGTTTCGTAGCCCGTCCCCATAATCTGCGGCAATTGCAGCGCCACTAAGCCCACAAATAAACCACCCAGCACCGGTTGTACATACTTAGGAATTTTCCCCAACCAAGCGACGGCAGGAACTTGACCACTGAAGCAGAGGCGCATTCTTTGCAAGGTTTGGGTATAGGCAACGGAGACGAGGCTGGCTAGAATACCTAAGCCAATGTAGAAGGGCAATTCTAGGGGACTCCGCACATCGTAGGCGGGGAGGGTAAAGGCGGGTTGTCCTCCCAAGCCAATCTGAGCAACGAAGGCAGAAACCACAGCAGCCAAGAGGACTACACCCATCGATGAGGTGGTAAAAGTTGCCCCCAAAACTAGCTCTAGGGCAAAGAACACCCCAGCGATCGGGGCATTAAACCCAGCAGCTAACCCGGCGGCGGCTCCGGCTCCGAGGAGTAATTTTTGGCGCTCTCTGGATACCTGTAATACTTGCCCCAACAGCATCCCGATACTGCCCCCCACTTCCACACTCGGTCCTTCTGGTCCTAAGGAAGCCCCTGTCCCCAAGGAAATAGAAGCAGCGATGATTTTGGTGATTGGTTGTTGGAGAGAAACCTGTTTAATTCCTTGTTTATCGGCTAGGAGAGACTTGATATCGGAGCCAAAATTTGACCAGCGCCAACGCATTAGACCAACGACTATACCTCCGAGGGTAGGGATGAGAGCCAGCGTCCAAGCTCCCCAGTGGGAAAGCACCCCCATGAGGTCAAGAATGGCCCAGTGGTGAGTGAGAATTATGAGATAGTGAAAGGTGACGATCGCCATCCCGGTTCCCCCACCGATCGCCACTGCTAAGAGGAGGACAATAGTTTCTGGAGAAGGCGCAAAGGCATTGAGGAGATGGGTTAGAGGTTGTTCTGGAGCCGGGGCAGAAGGGGGCGGGGGCAGAATGGTGGGAGGGGAGGAGGGGGCTGCCATTCGGGGAATTCTTAAAATAATAGTTAATATTTATATACTTCCATTGTGATCGATCGTCCCCCTAATCACAAGGTATTTGTAAACATTTTTGTAATTTATTTGGCTCCCTAGACAGTCCTCTTCCATAGCTATTTCCTCCAACTCGACAATTTTTTAATAAGCTACCTACCAATGGATATAAACAATTCATGGAACTTTAATTCATGAAACTTGATTGGTGAAACTCATTCTCAATTAGCCATTTTTGTTGCAACTTACCCAGTTCCTCTACTATGCTGATTAATAATAGCAACCTTACAATAGCTCCCCCTATGGTCAACTACACCGCAGCTTCCCTCAAGTCGGAACTCAATGCCCGGGGATGGCGACTCACTCCCCAACGAGAAATCATCCTCCACGTTTTTCAAAACCTGCCCAAGGGCAATCATCTCAGCGCCGAAGAACTCCATGAACTCTTGACCCAACGGGGTGAAGAAGTCAGCCTATCTACCATCTATCGGAGTGTGAAACTCATGGCAAGAATGGGGATTCTCCGGGAATTGGAACTCGCTGAGGGTCACAAGCATTACGAGTTAAATCAACCCTATCCTTACCACCACCACCACTTGGTCTGTCTCCAGTGCAATAAGACTCTGGAATTCAAGAGTGATGATATTCTCAAGCAGGGATTAAAACAGGTCGAGAAACTAAAATTCCAACTGATTGATTGTCAATTAACAATCCACACCATCTGTCCCGAAGCGATTCGTATGGGCTGGCCCTCTACTCTGCCCAGTAACTGGTCTTGCTCCCGGTCTATTTTTGAAGGGGCGAAGGGGCAGGAATACGACCTCAAGGAACTCCAACACTTAGAGTCAACAATGCTAGCTGGCTCTACCCCAGACTCAGAAACGATTTCATGACCTTCGATCGATTAGCACCTTTTCTCCAAGAATATATTTATCACCAAGGTTGGACAGAGCTAAGACCAGCTCAACTTGAGGCGTGTCAAGTAATTTTTGAGACTAATCACCATTTGCTAGTGGCAGCAGGGACGGCGGCGGGCAAAACCGAGGCAGCTTTCTTGCCAGTGATTACTAAACTACATAGCTCTCCTTCTACCAGTGTGGGAGTTATCTACATCAGTCCGATCAAGGCGTTAATTAATAACCAGTTCGATCGCTTACATGACCTCCTCCAGTTTGCCGATATTCCCGTGTGGGCCTGGCATGGTGACAGTCCCCAACACCGAAAGCAGCAACTCCTGAAGCAGCCCCAAGGAATTTTACAAATCACGCCCGAATCCCTAGAAAGTTTACTAATTAATAAATATTCCCAATTACCCCGGCTGTTTCATGACTTGAGGTTTGTGATTATTGACGAGATTCATGCCTTTATGGGAACCCAACGGGGTAGTCAAATTCTTTGTCAGCTAGGGAGATTGGAAACGTTTTTAGCCCGTCCGACCCATCCAGTGCGACGAATTGGTTTATCGGCAACCTTGGGGGACTACGCCCAAGCGGAGGAATGGTTGAGGGCGGGAAGTAGTGTCCCTGTAACGACAACCAATATTCTGAATAACCACCGCCGGATTCAGCTATCTATAGAATATTTTGTGACCGATGCAAGTGAGGAATCAGAGCATTTTCAATATATTTTTCAGCAAACCCACGCTCGAAAATCCCTAATTTTTACGAATAATCGGACTCAAGCGGAAATGGTGATCAGCAATCTCCGGCGCATCGCCCTAGATACCGGAAATCCTGATGTATACCATGTCCACCACGGTAGTATCTCCCCTAGTCTGCGCCAAAAAGCCGAAGCTGCTATGCAAGACCCAGAGAGCCTCGCTGTTACTGCTGCCACGGTGAGCCTAGAAATGGGGATAGATTTGGGGCAGTTAGACCAAGTGATTCAACTGGAAGCCCCTAGTTCGGTGGCGAGTTTTTTGCAGAGATTGGGTCGATCGGGCCGCCGGGGATCACCCTCAAGAATGCAGTTTGTATGTACAGAATCAGAACTATTAGGAGAAGAGTTATTCCCAGCCCAAATGCCGTGGATGTTGTTGCAAGCGATCGCCATTCTGCAACTCTATTTAGAAGAGCGCTGGATTGAGCCGATCGAACCTTTGAATTATCCCTTGAGTTTGCTTTATCAACAAACCCTGAGCATAGTAGCCGCTACAGGCGAAATTACACCCCACAATTTAGCCCAAAGTATTTTTAATTTGCCTGCTTTTACCCAAATTCAACCAGAGGAATTTCGGCAATTATTACATTATTTAATTAATCTCGACCATCTGCAAAAAGCTGAGAATAATTCTTTGATTTTGGGTTTAGCTGGGGAGAAAATCGTCAATTCTTTTCAATTTTATGGAGTGTTTGCTGAGCAGATTGAATACAATATTATCCACGGTAATACAAGTTTAGGAAAGGTTTCGATCGCTCCCAAAATTGGCAGTAATTTAACCCTCGCTGGCAAAACTTGGCAGGTATTAGAAATCAACGCTAATAAAAAAACTATTTGGGTACAACCCACTACTGGGAGCGGCACGGTCAACTGGCGGGGCGGCAGTACAAATATCCACGCTCAGGTCTTGCAAAAAATGCGTCAAGTATTACAAGCAAAAACTAATTATCGCTATCTCCAACCCGCAGCTCTAGGTAGATTAACTCAAGCCCGGAATTTATTTATTAATTTAGATGGCGATCGCTCGACTATATTTCCCCTCGAAAAAAATACCTACGCTATGTTTCCTTGGCTAGGAACAAGAAGTTATCACACCCTTGGCAAGTTGTTTCAACTATTACAAGAAAAAGGCTTAGATATCAAAAGTATTAAAGGGGTGCAGCCCTATTTTTTATGATTAAATTGGGAAAAATTAGTATGCAATCCGTGGCAGAAGAGTTGGTGGCGATGGGGCGATCGGGACTCAGCCCCATGGATTTGATCAGCAGCGATGAAGAACCCCCCCGGCTCCATAAATACGATCAATTCATCCCCAACAATCTCCTCCGCAAAGCCTACGCCCTAGATTATTTAGATTTACCCCCAGTCCTTACATACCTCAATTCTCTAGAACAGGAACTAGCTCAATTCCTTTAGCTATGCTAACTACTAGAAATGGCAAATCATTTTTGACAGTGTTCCAAGCAACATCTTCATCTGCGACATAACAAACCTCGGCTGTAGCTAGAATTTGGTCACGGAGCCGATGATTAAGAAATTTGAGGGTGACTAGATCAATAGTCCGGCGATCGAATAATTCTGATAGTTCTTCCTGAATTTGATATAGCTTAAAAAATCCGGGGGTAAACTCTGGCTCAAATTCCACCAATATGTCAATATCACTATCGGCTGTGAAATCCTCTCGGAGGACGGAACCAAACAAGGATAGTTTACAAATATGCCATTGCTGACAAAGTTCTGAGATTTTATCTGTGGGAATTTTAATATTTTTAAGTTTCATTTCAAATTAACCTCTAAATCTAAAAGTTATTTATTAATCCAGTGCTCCTATTTTGGTGGATAGTTCGGCAATTAAGGGTTTTGATTTCGCTAGTTGGCTCACTGCCAAGATGGAAAATCCGATAATTTTGCCTTCGGGATCAACTCGTTCCATGATGGCATCGTTGGCTGTTTCTCTTATGAAGCCGGGGACATCAGAAAAGGTAACTTCTAAGAAATCGGCTTCTGGATCAAACCAAATTTTCACTCGATCGGCCATAGGTCATCTCCTTTTTTAGGTTTATCTGTGAAATAGGCGGTTACAACGAAAGCATCATTAACTAAATATTTGACAACTACACAAAGCCATTTATCTCCTATTGTAGTTCTGGTGTAAAACCGATAGAACATTTCTGTCTTGTCATCACTTCGGGATTTGCGAACTAGTTGGGGTTTATTGAGGGTATCAACAATGCAGGATTCCATCCCTATCATTTCAGGATGGGTTAAAATATGGGCTAGTCGTTCATCGGTCAGGCGAACTAATCTGTTTTGATAATCGAGCATAAGATAAGGTATATCATTCTAAACCCTGCTTATTATTATGATCATGTGGTTGTGTTATTTGGAATTTTTTGTATAATATCTCTATCTGGGTGGCGATTCACTTGACATGGGTTTAGGTGAGGACAAGTTAAGGATGCTGAGGTTATCTGGCTACTGGGATATGGTTTATTCTAGGTTAACCCCCAAAGCTAAAAGTTGTTGGTTAATCCAAGCTGTTGCTGTAGCTTCATCGGTTTCGATCGCCCGCTCTACTCCTATTTTAGCAATGTCTAATAATTTAGAAGATTTTGTTTGTAGTTCAGATGCTTTGTGAAGAAGCAATAAAAGGTTGCTTTGAGAAACTTCACTAAATAACGGGACAATTAAGTTTGAAAAATTTGAAATATTAACATAAGGTTGAACATTACCTGTTTGTTGTCTAACAAGTAGCATTTTTCCAATTACCTTAATATAAATTGCTAGTATATAAGGGTTAATAATTTCTTGATTACAAGTCAGCCTTACAACATTTTGATTAATGATTGCAGGAGAATTTATGGAGTAAACTGCAACGCTTCCAATAGTTCCTGTCATAGAAACAATTACATCATTTTTATTTAAACTAATTGATCTATATTTATTAAAAACATTATTTTCTAGTGAATAAAGAGATTCTTCATTTATCCCGAAAAACTGGTTGAACGATTCTGTTCTAACAAATTTTGGTTTGTCTTTTATATATTCTTTAATTACTTCATCTGGAGTTGTCCCATTCTTGATATCTGAGTTTAGAACATTTCTAATAGTCGTAAACCCTCCTAAATAACTTTTTATTTTCGATTGTAATTCATCATATTTTGGTTGGTAGTATTCGGCATCGAGGCGACCAGAGGACAGGAACGACTCAGCAAAACTCTTGACAGCAATAGTTTCTTCCGTAGGCTCCCAATCCATCAACCCAAGCTCCGACAACAACAAATCCTCTGCCTGTTGATAAATTAATTTCGATTGTTCAATCTTATTTTTTGCAAAATCTAGAATCTTCGCTGTTAATTCCTGAAAGTTTGAGCTAGGCAAATAAATTAATGTAGTCTTCAGGTCATCAAGATTTAATCCTGTTTGAATCGCACCTCTAGCTTTTCTAATTAAAAGATTTTTTCCAATATTAGAATTAAGATAGGCAAGTAAATACTTAGAGAAATTAATACTTTTTGATCTAACAACAGTACTTTTACAACTAAAAATCGCTGGCATTATATCTTTAGTTACTATTGCTACATTTCCTAATGTGCCAACTACTGAAATTAGTAAATCATTTTCTTTTAGGCTGTATTTTGATAAACGATCATAATCCACTTTAGGCATATTCACATTTTCGTCATCCATCACAAAAAATGGTTTTACATCTCTTCCTCTAACATAGCGATAAGGTGACTCTTCATCATAGTTATCTACAATGAACTGAGACCCAAAGGGGCCAATTAAAAAACTAGCTTCTTCTTTAAGTAGACAATGACGATTTGATAAAATTTTAGATTCAATATTAAGAAACTCTGGACGATAATACTCTGAATCAATTCTCCCAGAAAATTCTAAATTGCTATATGCAACTTCTGCTGCTTCTAGCTCACCCATCAACCTCTGATACTTCACAACATCAAACGGTATAACAGATGAGCTTAACTCAAAAAAACTTAGATTCTCCTTTTTAGCAAACTCAATAAACGCCTCCACAATGCCATCTTGAGTTAGACCATCGTGATTATATAAATCATGATCTACAATCCGATGATCATGACCATCTAATAAGAAATCCACCGAACCATCAGGATTTTTCACGTAGATTTTCTCCCCCGAATTATCCTTGCCAGACTTTTGCATCGTTGCAAAAAGATATTGTAGTCATCCCTCCGGGGACAGAGAGCGCCTAGCTTTGGGTCATCATTCCATTTTTGGACAAACAGCACCGAAGTTTTCGTTCCCGTGTGAGGCTTGAAAGTATTGCCATGCAGACCAACCACCGCCAAAATTCGGCAACGTTCCGCTATGAAATCTCGAATATTTTTATCAGAAGAATTATTAAACCGTCCCTGCGGTAGCACGATCGCCATCCTGCCCCCCGGCTTCAGGAAATCTAGATTGCGTTCAATAAATAAAATATCCCGCCCTACCTTCGTTTGCCACTTTCCATCCGGCTTTTTTGCCAAATCGTAGCGAGAGATCATCCGGGGTTCCTTAATATCTCCTGCAAAAGGTGGATTTGCCATCAGGATATCAAACTGAAACTCCCGATAATCACTGCTCCGGTTCGGGCGTAACCTTTTCAGGCGCTTAAAACCCGCACTATAAATATCCTGCCAATCCTCCTGCTTAGTCACCTCCTCCCACATTTCATAATCTAGCGTGTTCAGGTGCAACACATTAGTTTCCCCATCCCCAGCAATCAGGTTCAGCGTCCGAGCTACCCGCACCGCTTTTTCATCAAAGTCGATCGCAAACACCTTCGCTTCCACATATTCCTTACACCGGGGCGGCTTTTCTTCCAACGAGAATAAATGACTAGCTTCTATCCCCTCATCCACCAAAATCTGCCGCCACACATGAAAAATCGTATGCACCGGGAACCCCGAAGACCCCGCCGCCGTATCGATCATGTACTCCTCCTCTTGAGGATTCAGCATCTTCACACACATATCAATCACATAACGAGGCGTAAAATACTGCCCCTTATCACCCTTACTGCTCTGATTGATCAAATACTCAAAAGCCTCATCAACTACATCTAGATTGGAATTAAAAAGCTTCACATTCTCCAAAGAAGAAATACAAACTGCCAGATGCGAAGGTGTGAGGGTAATTTTAGCATCGCTACTAAAGACCCCTTCCCATTTCTGCTTTGCCTTATCAAACAAATCCTGAATCTTGGTTTTGAGATCGCTTTCCGTCTGCCCCGTATTCCGAAACTCCAGAGAACGAGTTTTGCGGCGGTTGCCCTGTCCCGAATACCATTCATCGTAGAGCTTGGTAAAAATTAGCTTAAATAATTCTTCAAAAACATCAACCCCCGCATTCGCCAGCACCTCATCTTCCATTTCTTCGATCAATTCCTTCAGGGATTTATTCTCCTTAACCAACTTGTCCTTAGCGATCAGGTCTTCCAAAGTGAACTTGATCTGGAGAATATCGGCTAAAGTTTGATTAACATTCGGTAAATCCGAGAGATCCTCAAAATAATTTGGGTCTTTGCGATGATAATAGGAAATCTGCTCTCCATTTGTCCACACAGCGATCGGTGCGCCTGTGCCATTGCAGTACGATCGTAACTGATCCTTGCCATCCTTGAGTTTTGGCTTTTTCACCTCCACCAAAATATACACCGTGTTTGATCGGCTCTTATCCATCACCACAATATCTGCCCGTTTCACCTCCCGCCCAAAATTCACCCCATACTCCACCTGAATCCGACTCAAAGGATAATCTAGCCGCCCCGTTAAAACCCGCAGATACAACTGCCGAATCACTTCTTCCGGTGTCAGCTTAATCGGCTTCTGGCGCACCAAGCAAATCGTGTAGGGAACTTCCCCAGTTTTGGTAGGCTTCAGAGTAATTGTCTCCTCTAATTGCTCAATTTCCGCCACAGTAAATTGGGACAACTTATAACTCGAATCTTTCAGAATTTCAGCTAGGTTCATCAGGTACTATAAAATTATTTCTCAAGGTTTTATTAGTCCTAGAGTCTAGCACCATCCCTCACAGATCAGCAGTATACTTTTGAAATTTATCAATGTCTTAAAGTCTTAAAATATAAACTATGCTGCTTCCTGCCGATCGCTCGATCGCCCCAGAAAAACTAACAAAATATCTCTTGGTGCTTTTACCCAAAGATGACAAATCACGATTTCTTCAGAAATATGTCAGCCCAATTTCCTCTTTTCTCTCAAGTGGTTTTAGCCCAGGACTTACCAAGGTATGGCTTAAAACGGGGTAGCGTTGCCACAGTCGTAGAATATTACCCCATGCCCAATCTTGAAGAAGATGGCTACAGCCTTGAAGGATTCAATATACCGGAGGTGACGATCGAAGTCTCAGCATCACAAATCATGTCTCTTCAGCAATGGCAGAATTGTATAATCGAAGCAAATTCTCATAACTAAAATATTATGAAAGTAGATATTCCATTCCCATCTCTCCTAGAAGCTATTTCATCCCTAGAAACTGCTGAAAAACACCAACTCTGGCAATTACTAGAAGCTGAACTATTTGCCGATGAAGAAGAAGACTCACCAGAAGATATTGCCGAAATTCAAGCTGCCCATAATGACTACGCAGCAGGTGATTATATCACCTTCGATGAATACCACCTACAACGGGTGAGCAAATTGCGATGACCTATACCGTTATAAAAATAGTTACAGAAATTGAGATTGCTATATTTATTTCTAGATTTAGTGAACTATTCAGCAGTGAGGTTTGTATGTTTATTACTTTGATTATCAATGAGTTTCTAGATTAACGTGAATTCGGGATAAGAAATCCCCTCATCCCCAACCCCTTCTCCCACAAGGGGCGAAGGGGAGCAAGAGGAATTTTCTTGTCCCCTCCCGCTCTGGAGAGGGCTAGGTGAGGTCTTAGCTTATCCCGAACTGACG
>JAAUUE010000070.1 GCA_012031635.1 Coleofasciculaceae cyanobacterium SM2_1_6
GGCTGGCAAGTCACCCATGATCAAACTCATAGAATCCCTATGACTGCCCTTGATTTTTTGGGGTTGGTGATCGATCGAACAAATAACTCAAAATAAATTACTCAAAATAATCTCGCAAATAAGGATTGCTATAGAATACAAAAAACAATGCTAGAAACTACAGAAACTACTTGGTATATTGTTAAAAAACTCAACCAAACCTGTGAAATTATTTCTGATCAAGCATTGGCAGCCATTCCTGCTGCCGAAATTTTAGAACAATGGGGTGGTTTTGGAAGCCGAGGGGAGGCGATCGCTAAACGGGTGGGCTTAATTCGTGCTGGGAAGTGCCAACCCCTGTGATCGGTTTGTGGGCAAAGTAATGACAAATTTAGTGCCTTGATCAACGTGAGAAATACAATCCAGATTACCTTGGTGTTTTTCAGTAATGATTTTATAACTAATCGCCAGACCCAAACCCGTACCTTTACCTACCTCTTTGGTAGTAAAGAAAGGGTCAAAAATTTTACTTTTTACCGATTCGGGCATTCCATTGGCATTATCAGCAATTGTAATCCTGATTTTTTGCTGGTTAATCGCTTCAGTGGTAATTATGATTTTCGGTGAATTACCTGTATTATTCTTCCTAACTTTTTGCTTGTGAAATTTATCTTCCAAAGCATCGATCGCATTCACCAATAAATTCATAAACACCTGATTCAACTGCCCCGGATAACATTCTATCGAAGGTAAATTTCCATAATGCTTCTCTACGGTGATCATTGGGCGATCATTCTTGCTTTGTAATTTGCCTTGCAAAATTAGCAGGGTACTATCAATCCCTTCATGAATATCTGCTGATTTTACTTCCGATTCATCTAATCTAGAGAAGTTCCGCAAGGATTTTACGATGCCTTGAATCCGATCGGCTCCTATCTTCATAGACATCAAGACTTTGAGAATATCCTCTTGAATAAATTCTAGGTCAATATCTTGACGCTCGATTTCTGTAGCAATTTCTTCAGGAATATCCCTGTAATAATTTTGGTAAATTTGGAGAGCTGATAAAATATCTTGCACATAATTCTGAGCGTGGGAAATATTTCCGGCAATAAAATTCACGGGATTATTAATCTCATGGGCAACCCCAGCCACTAACTGCCCAAGACTAGACATTTTCTCATTCTGAATTAGTTGTAGTTGCGTATTTTTTAATTCTTCTAAAGTGGTTTCTAGTTGATGATTGTAGCTCTCCAGATGAGACCGAGACGATCGCAATTCAGTAATCATTTGATTAAAATTAGTTGCCAGAGTTCGTAGCTCTCGATTCCCTTTTACTAAAACTTGCTGGTCTAAATTCCCTTGAGCAACTTGATTGGTTGCTAAACTTAAAGATTCAATGGGTCTAACGATCCATCTAGAGATATTAATGCCAATAAAAATAGAAACTAAGAGAGCTAAGAGACTAAGAAATAGAGTTCTTTGATTATTTGTAATCATCTGCTCTAGAAATTCTTCCTCAGAAGTAATAACTATGATTTGCCAATCTAAACCATTCTTATCTGGAACTTGAGTCACTTCAGTAAAGTAGGTGCGATCGCCCAAGATTACCTCAATATTTTTTACTGGCTTTATTTGGAAATTCTCCCCATCATCTCCAGCAGAACTATTATTGACAGATGGGCTTTCTCTGGATATTTTTTGTAGATGTTGACCTACCGCTTGGGTAATGGAGTTAGTACTGGTGGTGATGTTAGCTCTTTTAAATTCATTATTAACTTGACGAGACAGAGACTCGCTAGTAGAGGTGGCAACAATATCGCCATCAGGTTCAATAACTAGTACTTGTCCAGTTTCTCCTAAGTGTAGCGTAGCCAGAAAATCACTAAGGACTTGCAGGCGAACCACCGTAGTCCCGACCCCAAGTAAACGCTTTTCTTGGTCATAAAAAGGTAATGCGGCACTAATTTGGGAAGTGCGATCGACAAAATGTAAATAAATATCACTCCAGCTTGCCTTCCCAGTGGCCACCGCCTTTTGATACCAAGGAAGTTGACGAGGATCGTAGTTAGGGGTTGTACTAGCAATCGTGGTTTTTTCTCCTAGGGAGTTGGTCTGGTAGGTAATGAGGCTGGAGCCTAAATTCTTATAAGCAACAGATATCAAGATTTCTTCGTTGGCTGTTCTGGCAGAGGTTACCTGCTCCCCCTCTTGGTTAGCGATCTCCACGATACTAATTTCTGGAAATATTTGCTGTTGCTGCCAAAGATATTTTTCCCAAGCCGATAAATTTTGGAGATTAAGCACCCCTAGGTCAATTTGTTTACTATTTAGCCGATTAATCTGATGAGGAATTGTTTGATAACTGCCTAGCTTATCGATTACCCGTTTAGTAATTTCCGCCTGTAGTTGATAGGCGAGATTTCTCACGGCTTCTTCCCCACTCTGAAAAGAGAGCCAACTTGTTAAGCCTACAATCAGAGTTAGTTGAGCAACAAAGGGAATAACCACAGCCCACCTTAGGGGAAGTTGCTGAGCAGTTTGCTGGAAGGGCAGGCTAAGTTTCCTAATCAGGATAGTCAAGGTAAACTGCAAATTTATTGTGAATGAATTACTTGAGTATACTACTAGATGATTTTAATTTCAGGAGACTTGAGTGATCTCTACCCTAATTAGGAATTACTTTACCTGTGCAAAATGTTTATTCTTCTTCTGGAGTAGTTATCTCCAAAGGAAGAATGATTTCAAACTCTGTCCCCTGATTTGGTGTAGAAGTCATCCGCAATTTACCGCCGTGTTTTTCTGTAATAATTTGATAGCTAATCGCCAACCCCAAACCAGTTCCTTTTTCGGCAGATTTAGTTGTAAAAAACATTTCAAAGATTTTCTCTTGGATTTCTGGCGGGACACCATCAGCATTGTCAGAGATTTTAATAGAAACTTCTTGGGGATTAATTACTGTAGTTGTAATGGTTAATTGAGGAGTTGTCCAACGGGAACCTTTAGCCTGTTCTTTTGTTTTCTTTTCTTCGAGGGCATCGATCGCATTATTCAGAATATTCATAAATACCTGACTTAGCTGCCCAGAAAAACAATTAACTTGGGGAATTTCGCCATAGTTTTTAATAACTTCGATCCCATACTTTAGTCGACTCTTAATCAGCAATAAAGTATTGTCGATACATTCATGAATATCAGTTTCTTTTTTCTTGGCTTCCCCCACATGGGAAAAAGTCCGCAAGCCATTTGCTAATTCTCTTACCCGATCGGAAGCTAATTCTACACTCTGGAGTAACGTCGGTAAATCTTCAAAAATAAACTCTAATTCTACTTTTTCTTTAACCTGTTTAATGGCTGGAGTATCTTGGGGATATTCATGGTTGTAGGCTAACGTTAGTTCTATTAAAGATTGAGAATAATTACGGAGATATTGGAGATTGCCGACAATAGTATTAACTGGGTTTCTGATTTCGTGGGCAACTCCTGCCACCATTTGTCCCAGAATTGCCATTTTTTCAGTCTGCATCATCTGTTGTTGGGTCTGCTGGCGGATGAGGAGAGTGCTGAGTTCTTGGATCTGCGATTGAGCAATCAAGAGTTGATGGACATCCACCAGACGGTAATCTTCGGATGATAACCGCACTACCACTGGTTCATAACGTTCCTTGGGAGAACGCATTAGAGCCGATCGAGCCGCATCAGCAATCAAAGTTTCCCTGGGCAAAATCAACATACTTTTATCCACAACTTCATGGAGGGCAGCAACGGAGCGCTTCAGAAACAGCGATCGACCAAAGGGACGGCTGAGGTACTCCCAGAATAGGTTGCGAGAAATCACCCCCAGAAAGTTGCTATCCTGTACCAAAATCACTCCCGGCAGGAGTGGATTGTTATCAAGAAGATCTCCCACATACCTACCAGTCTCGGTAATTTCTACACAAACTTTATAAAGCCACAATGCTTCTAGGGTGGAGTCTAAATAAATTTCTTGATTGGGGGAGTCAGCAATAGGTGCAAGAATTGTTGTGTCTGTGGATAAATCTTCCATAACAGGTTCGATCGCAGAATTTATGGTATTCATAGGGTATTCACATACTGTAAAGATTAGAAAGAAATTGTAAGAAATAGAAATATGGTTAAGGGAACATTATGAACTCTAAAATTGCATCCGGAGTTTGGCTTAGTCTTGCAAGCCTGATTCACGGGTAGAAGCACTTCTGTGGAAACTGGCAATCTAAACTAGTAAGGGTAACTTATCAATCATCCCTCTAAATCAAATAGTTGATTATTTACAAGCCAATTTATATCTAAAATCATGATCAAATATTAGCACATTTGCCTAGAAATCTAGCCTATTAATATACTTAATCAAACCTTAACCTAGACCTTAGAAACTAATAGAATTAACTGCGTAAATTTACTTGTTCTTGGAGCCAAGTATCTACTGGTTGATCATCTTTGCGCCGTAATTCTATCTCAATAATCATTACTAACTGGGAGCCGGGAGGGGCTGGTTTTTTATGAAATAAAATGTCATATTCTGCTGGGTTATGATTGTTTGATCTCAGCCAATCTTGGACTTTAATTGTGGCAAAAATTCCTTGTCCTTCTTGAAAAAGACGAGTAATTTGCATTTGTAAGTTGTAGGGATTAATTCGGGACATAACTTTCTCCTTGATATTTTATCGGGTACTTTGGATAATGTTTAAAAGGATTTTATAAAATCTTGGTAATGCTCATTCGTTCCGTGATATTTTCCTGTGAGCCTGTCGAACTGCTCAGTCGAGCCATTGAGCCGGGGACTTTTTGTGGAGGCGGTTACTTTGCGAACAGCTGCTATGCATCTACAATCACCAAAAATGGAAAGCTCGATCGAGACCTAGGAAAATTTTAATTGCTAGCTTAGCAGTTAGAGCTAAGTTTAAGCTGTTAGCCCTGACCCCATACCAGAGAAAAATCAGGGAAAGAGCTAGCGATCGCCAAGAATCCTGCCAAGAATCCTGCCAAGAACATTGCCAAAAGTAATAATTGCCACTGTCCAGTCCATAGATTGCCGATCACTCAATCTCTAATCCCTAGGCATTTTCGGCTAAGAACATACTAAAATAGACCCAAGAGTTTTCCTTTGGGTCTAATCTCCCTTAGTTACGCGATCGGTGCAATCTACTTAAATAATTTCGAGGATAAGTTATGGAAAACCTACTCCTAATATCCGAGGCGGCTCAGGAGCTAGAGCAACACGGAAATTCTGCACGTATCAAAAAGTTGATTTTTGCAACTTGGAAAAATTGCTGGGAAAATGACCTCAGCCTCATTAATAGATTTCCCCTGACTAATATTCTTCAGGAATTAGTTGACAAGGCTCCCACGCCAGAGCAACTACGAGCGGCCCTGTTTAATATCGTGAATACTCTCAACAAAAAAGATGAGTATGCAGTAGTTGCCGAAATCATCTTAACTAAGCTGGCTACTCTCTATCCCACCGAAGAGCCAAAAACGGAGATGGTTTACCGAGCTATGCCCGCCCCGGCTGTTTATCCCCAGCCTGCCCCAGTATCTATGGTTACGCCCAAAGAATCAGGGATCGATACCATTACCAATATCAAAGCCCCAACCAATGAGGAGCAATCCCTTGAAGATAGCTCCCCTCAGCATGGGGTGATTGTAGATAGTCCCGTTAACCAGAACAATGACCACTTTATTGAAAATCAGTCCGTTGAACATTATCAGGAACACCAATCTTCCCCTGTGGCTGGTGTCCAGCACAATCTACAAGGCAATATCCGCTACGATCCCTTTATGGTCAGATTGGAAATCATGAAGTATAGTAACCCTCTACGAGCCAAAATGTTATTGCTTTGTATTGTGGAAGAGCAGGTTATTTTTAATCAGGGGAGTTGGCTAAAACTCCGATCGAGAAATCTTGATGAACTGTTGGCGGAGGCTTTCCAGAAGTTTTCCAGCCTAGAGCGGTTGGAGTCTCAACTCCAAGTCATTGCTAATAATCTTCAGGAACCTGATGAAAATATGCAATCGGTCGAAGCGATCGTCAAAGCAATCAAGCCATTTTATCCAGCCTAAATCTAGGCTAATTTAATTTTCAATCACCATATTTATGCAGCCAAATCTATTTAAAAAATTATTTATTAACATATTCAAAAGATTAGTGACGGCATTTGTCTGTCTGTGTTTGGTTGTTAGCTTGAGTGGTTGTCAGCAAAAAATTCCCGATGTTTTGGCAAGTCCACCGGGGGATTGGGTCGCTATTCGGGGAGAAGGAGTGGCTCTATCTTTACCAAGGGGTTTTGTCGGCGGTAATCCGGGGCGAGAATTGGCAGAGATCCAAGCTCAATTGGGGGCGATCGATCCCGACTCGGAAAAGAAGTTCCGGGCAGTAAGCCAAAATCCCACCGCCGTAGCTCTAGTTGCCTTTGATACTCAGGGAAGTCAAGCCCCTAAAATCCCGATGACTACCAATGTCAATATTACGAGTCAATCTCTGCCCAAAGATGCTGAGGCTCAAGCTCTGCTGGCAATGGGAGCAAAACAAATTATGACTAGCTCCAGCGATTCCCTTGGCAGCTACCAAATCCTCCAGCAACAGGTAGTTACTCTTCAAGAGCGAGAGATAGTCAAGATCATCGCCACCATTGCGATTTCTGAACCTAGGGCGAAGATTGATGTCAACAGTGGATCAGGAGATAATCCCGCAAATAATCCCGCAAATAATCCCGCAGCTAATCCAGTCACAAATTCGACAACAACATCAGCAACGACTGGGGCAAACACCATTGTTACTAGCACAGCCTCGGCAACAACCCTAGGAAAGACACCGGAGACTGGGCAAAATCAACAAATTCAGCAATTATTTTATTTGGTTCCTGATGCTGCTCACAAAAAATTGTGGGTAATTACCTATACTACTTTGGTGCAGGACTTCGATCGATCCCTACCCATCTTCGAGAAAAGTATTAACACCTTACAGATTCTTTCTTAAACATAATCCTTGATATTAATAAATTTTGATCTATTAATCTATAGCATTCCCAAAGGATTTCACCCGCCTGCGGCGGGTGGAATCACCTATCAGAAGCAATTTAATTTAGAAAATGATTTAGGATCACTATAGAGAAATTCTAGTTAGAAAAGCTCTAATTTTAGTAAATTAACCATGATAAATTTTGGTAAATCATATTGCAGTTAAAACAAGTAATCATTGCCTACAAAGCTAGAGATAAACAGAGCCAGAAGTGGGCAGAACGCTGTGCAAGGGAGTTGGAGCAGCTCGGCTGTCATGTGCTAGTGGGACCAAGCGGCATTAAAGATAACCCCTATCCAGTCTTTCTTGCTTCTTCTACACCACCTATTGATCTGTGTATTGTTCTGGGGGGCGATGGCACGGTGCTGGCGGCGGCTCGCCATTTAGCTCCCGAAGGTATTCCCCTATTGGCAGTCAATATTGGGGGGCATTTGGGTTTTTTAACGGAGCCGATGGAGGAATTTGAAAATACGATGGGGGTCTGGCAACGCCTACAGGAAGACCGTTATGCCATTCAACGGCGGATGATGCTAGAGGCAATAGTATTTGAGGGAGACCGAAAAGAGGGAGAAGTCGTGAGCGATCGCTTCTATTGTCTCAATGAAATGTGTGTTAAGCCCGCCAGTATCGATCGAATGCCCACGGCGATTATTGAGATGGAAGTAGACGGCGAAGTGGTGGATCAGTACCAAGGGGATGGGCTGCTGGTGGCTACACCTACAGGTTCTACCTGTTACACAGCTTCGGCAAATGGTCCGATCATGCACCCCGGCATGGAAGCGATCACCGTTACGCCGATTTGTCCCCTGAGTTTATCGAGCCGGACCTTAATTTTGCCGGCGGGTTCGGTGGTGAGTGTATGGCCCTTGGGAGATTTTGAAACCAATAATAAACTCTGGACTGACGGAGCGATCGGCACATCTATTTATCCCGGCCAAAGAGTTGATATCCGCATGGCAGATTGCCAAGGCAAATTTGTGTTACTCCGAGAAAATTATTCTTTCTATCAGACCCTCCGAGAGAAATTGCAATGGGCGGGAGCAAGAATTAAATACACGAATAATTACCATAATTAATTCTCAAGATTTGTCAGAAAAAATCCCCAACAATCTGTTTCTGGGGAAAAGTCTCGTTGAGGATTGTGATTAAAGATTGCGATCGCAGACACTAGACAGCGTAGGAACGGACTAAATCTTCGAGGTTGTTAACTTGGACACCTCTGCCGATCGCCTCTATGTACCAATCATCTCCTTCTCGATAAATTTCTGCCATGATCATCCCGGTGATCCCCCCCTGTCCTGAGAGATTATAGCGAGCAAATTCGAGGTTAGTTGCCATATCTACCAGCCGGACGTAGGCATTTTCAATCCGCCCAAAATCCTGTTTTTTGAGGTTGCATTCATAGATATTGACCGTAAAGACTAACTTGGTGATTTCTGGGGGAATCTTGCCCAGTTCCACCACAATTTGTTCATCATCCCCAATCCCCGCCCCGGTTTTGTTGTCGCCCAGGTGGGTGATCCCGCCGGATTGATGCTTGAGATTGCCAAAATAAACAATATTTTCGGGGTTGTCGATCGTCCCCTCACTATCTAAGCAAATCACCGAAGCATCGAGATCGCAATTGCTCGGCTCTTCCTGACCACTAAACAAGCCCCCCGGTGAGTGACTAGGAATATCCCAGCCTAAACCGCACATGATTTTTTCTAAGGTAGGAACTGTTTGGGAAAGAGAAATGCGCTGTCCCTGCTGTAGGGAGACCGATGCTCCGGGGGTGACAGCGCTGGGTTCTTGCTCTTGTAAATTGCTTGCCATTTGTGTTGTCTCCTCGTGTCCTAGATTTACCTGAATAGATATTAAATCTAAATTTTAGATATTACCAATGCTTTTGAATTATGCCATCTGAAGTTTTGCGAAACTTTGCCATCTAGAGCGGTCCTAAATGGTTTCACTCGCTGCCGGCGGGTGGAATAACCGACTAGAGCAGTTCTAAATGGTTTCACTCGCTGCCGGCGGGTCGAATAACTGACTAGAAGCAATCTAATTTAGCAAGGGATTTAGGATTGCTATATATTCTTAGTTTCACAGATCTAGTTTCACAGATCCTTGGTCAAAGCCCAAAAATTCATAATAAATTCAGTAAGTGAATTACCTCTTGATAAACCGCTAAATTTCTTAATATATTTCTCATCAAAAAACTGGTGATGAATTTATTTATCAACTAGCCTAGGGGCGATCGAACAACTGACCATCTAGGTTACTCACACTTCTTTGGAGGGCGGCAAGGGAGCGGTTAAAACCAACGATCGCATTCAGCCGATTAACATCCGCTCTGGTGAGTTCCGTCTGAGCCGTGATCACCTCACTCTGGGTTCCTACCCCCGCTTGAAACCGGAGCCTTGCCAACCTCAGCCCTTCCGTAGCACTGATCACTGCTTGGGCTGTAGTAGCAAGGTTTTCTTCATTGGCTTGAAGATTATAATAGGCTTGCTCTACCTGAAACCGGATCTGGTTGCGCTGGCTAGTAAAGCCACTCCGGGCAGCCAGAATATTCGCCTCCTGTTGAGCAATCCTCGATCGAGCAGCCCCGGCATCAAAAAAATGTCCACTGCGCCCGAATCCCAACACTCCCGCCCCCAGCAGTATTTGCCCCGTCCCCCAAATTGCCGACAACTCCATAGTTCGCAAACAGGTTCACTTGAGGCAGGGTGTCTGCCGTCGCAATGCGTTGCTGGGCTTCAGCTTGCTCAATTTCCAGGAGCTGCTGTTCAATTTCAGCCCGGTTTTTGAAGGCAAGGACAATACTTTCTTCGAGGTTCAGTGGCCAGTCTCCAAGGGCATTGATCTCATCAGCTACTATCGTCACAGTTTGGGGCAGGTTTAATCTTTGGGCAAGTTGCCGACTAGCGATCGACTGCTGAGCCACCGCATTTCGTTCATCTTGGGCAGCATTTGCCAAGGCTACCTCTGCTTGGAGGACTTCAAAACGAGTCCCGACCCCCGCCCGTTCTCGGTTTTGAGCATCCCGCAGACTAACTTGGGCTTGCTCTACAGAAGCCCGTGTAATAATTAGCTGAGAATTTGCCTGTTGCAGGCTGTAGTAATCGTTGGCAACATCAAGGCGTAACTGCACTAACTGGGCTTCTAGGGCAAGTTGGGCATTGCGGAGTTGGGCAGCAGCAAGGCTGATGGTGGCTGGACGGCGACCCCCAGTGTAGAGATTGTAGTCAAGTTGGAGATTTGCCTGAGCAGACGTACTCCCGATCCCTTGCCGGACTCCGGTAATTTCAGCTTGGCGATCGGCCGAGAGCCTTGCCGAGGCAGATTCCGATCGAGTGAAATCAAAAGTGACTGTGCCTGTGGGAAATTCGCTGGCGTAGGTTTCTCTTAGCCGGGCTTCGGCGCGCTCGATCGCCACCTGAGCTTGGCTAACTAGCGGATTATTGCGTCTTGCCAGAATCACCGCCTGTTCTAGGGTAATTGGTTCATTAATATCAACTAGTACCTCCTCAGGAATTGTGGGGAATAGGAGAGGATTATTACTCGGATTGAGAAATTCTGGAGGGTTAAAGCCGGGAATGCCCGTAGTTAAACTAGTGGTCAAACCCGTATTGGTGGGAGCAACAAGGGGGGGGACTTGAGTAATATTCTGGGGAATATTCTGGGGAATACTTGGGGAATTAGGTAAATTCGATGAAGTATTGGGTGCAGTATTAGACTGTGCTAACTGACCCGGAGCAGAACAGGAATTTACCGGATTTAGTTGATTTCCTTGGTTACGCAATTCAGTTTGGAGAAGAACACATTCTTCCGCACTATTCACCACGGGGGCAAGGAGGGGATCAAGGGCTGCTTCAGTAACTACCTCCCCAGCCAGATTCCTATGACTAGGATTCTCCACTTCAAAATTCTCCGTCCCCAAATTCTCCGCCCTAACATCCGCTCTAACATTTGCCCTAAAAACTGGATTAGTACTTCCATCAACATTATTGTTGAGACTAGAATCAGTAGCATTAACTACGGTAGCAGGCAGGAGGGTAAGGGTAGTGATCGCTACAAACAGAGAAAAACTTCGCATAAATCCTTCACATTGAATTTGGTTTAATTCTAGAATCTAACCTCTAGAATTTATTTTCTAGAATCTGCTCTTAAAAGTTTAATATTGAGTATTTAGAGAGTCTATTTTTAGGTACTAAGCACCCTTTGACTTGGTTTTTGGTAGGTAATGCTAGTATATTTTCCTACAGGTTTGCCAAAATTGATATATGTCTTGGGTCAACTGAGGGGATATTTCGAGAAACATCGTCCCCAGAGATTAGCTAGCTGAGTAACTACCTCAATAACAAACTGAATAACTACCTAGGTAAGTTTAGACAATATCAGGCAACTTCTAGGAGAATTTTTAGGAGAATTTTTAGGAGAATTTTTGAGGGTTTTCCTAATGTACTTTTGCTGCGGCATCAATCCCATCACTGATTAATCGCCCGTCCTCCATGTAGACAATGCGATCGGCAATATCAAGAATCCGGTTATCGTGGGTGACAAGTAAAATTGTACAGCCCTGCTCCTTCGCTAGTTTTTGCATTAGCTCCACCACATCCCGTCCCGATTTTTTATCCAAGGCAGCCGTGGGTTCATCGGCGAGGACAATCTTGGGTTCACTAATCAAGGCTCTGGCGATCGCTACCCGTTGTTTCTGCCCCCCAGACATACTATCTGGATAATATTCTGCCCGCGCTCCCAGTCCTACGGTTTCTAGCATGGCAACAGCCTTCGCATCTAGGTCTTCCCCCCGAAATCGGTGTTGGTGGAGTTCTAGAGACATCCGTACGTTTTCCCGCGCAGTTAAGAAGGTCATCAGGTTGTGGGCTTGGAAAATATAACCAATATTTAAGCGGAGTTTGGCTAGTTGTCCCTTACTGGCTCCACAGATTTCCTGCCCCAAAATCTTCAGGCTTCCTTCTTGGGCAGAACGTAGCCCCCCATCAGGCTCAACAAGGTGGTTTTTCCAGAACCAGAAGGCCCAGTCATGATCACAATTTCTCCGGCATTAATTTTTAGATCCACATCAAATAGAGCTTGTTTGCGTAAATTTCCGTCTCCAAAGTAATGATTGAGTTGACTAGCAGCAATAATCGGCGCAGCCTTAGTTACAGGTTCACGGGTAATAGTGGCAGAGGTGGCGGGGGGATGGAGGATAGTTTGCATGGTGTTAGTTGATGGATGTTGATGGATGTTGATGGATGTTGGCGAAAATTATTTGCGTAAGCTGGGTTAGCTGGAGATGGTCGATCGAGCGACCTGTAATAGTGTCATGGCAAATACATGATTAATTTCATGGCTCATACGTGGCTCATAATTTATATCAATCGATCGTTATGCCATATAATCTATACCGACCAGTCGTTATGCCATAGGGAAACAAGATTGGGAATTTTAGGGCGGGTTTTGGTGAATATTTGTGTAAATATTTCGATATAAAGTTAGTTTTTTTCTGAGGAAGCAGCCAAAATCTCGCCGAACAAACCCAACTGTTTTGTAAAGCTAATTTCTCGGCTACCCAACATCCGCCCGAGGAGAACACCATCAATGACGCATCCCAACAACTTGACAATTTCTGGATTTGTAATTTCCAACATCTCTGCTGCTGCCTGCTCATGGCGATGATTCATTCGTTGCCAAAGACTTAAATCTTTGGGGTTGACGGCATGGTGTTGACAAAAATCTATCCACAGTTGAGTTTGTCTGATTAATTTTTCTTCCTGCTCCTCAATGTATTCAGCCACTAGAGCTAGACGTTCTCTCAGGGTCTGGGTATTTTTCATTCTGCTTTGCACCGTCAGGATGCTTTCCTGACAAGATTGTTCGATCAGTTGCTCAAACAAAACTTCTTTGCTAGGGAAGTAATGGTAGAGTGTCCCCGTAGAAACTCCGATGCCCTGGGCTACCTGCCGCATGGTGATGGCTGCATAGCCTTTCTCGGCGAATAGGTTAAAGCTCTTGGCTAGAAGTTCTTTTCGGTATTGGTCATGATCAACGATCTTTGGCATGAATCCACAAGCTATTTTATATCGACTGCTTGTTATATAATAAAATCACCTTTGAGAAATGTCAAGAAAATATCAAGGAAATATTAAGACAATAGTGCAGAAATTTTAGATAAAGCTAATTTTTTTTGCTAGGGTGTTTGTATTTTATATGAATAAGTGATGCTGAGAGAGGCGATCGAGCCTTAACCTTTTGAAAAATCAGGATTTGCCGAGAAAAATGTAAAATTAGTCCTAGGAATGTCAGCTTGAGAAAGACTATCTCAGAAATACGCATCTGGAGCAGGTCAATCTGACTAGCCAAGTAAATTCCATAAGTTCAACAAGTCCAGTAAATTCAGTAAATTCAGCAAATTAATTAAGGAGCCAAATTCCCATGCAGTTTCAGGAAATTATTCACAAGCTAGAAAGTGGAGTAGAGGCAAATAGCTTGGCTGTGGGGTTGGGTTCTTCCTTAGAGATTACGGCGGTGGCGGCGGTCGATCGGGCAACTCCCGGCAGTTTGAGCTACATTGAGGGTGGAAAATTTGCGTCTATGGTGCAAACGACCCAAGCCAGTGCCTTGATCCTGCCCTTAGATGCCACGCTCCAAGAGCAAGCCACAGCCCGAAAAATTGCTTGGATTAGCAGCCCCGAACCCCGATTAGCCTTTGCGCTGGCGATCGCCCTTTTCTATCAACCCTACCAACCCCGTCCCCAGATTCATCCGACGGCGGTGATTGATCCCAGTGTGAGCCTCGGTAAGGAAGTTTATGTAGGAGCCTACAGCGTACTGCAAGCTGGGGTGAAATTGGGCGACGGTGTATGTGTTCATCCCCATGTTGTTGTCTATCCCGATGCTCAGATCGGCGATCGTACCGTCCTCCATAGCCATTGCACCATCCACGAACGGAGCCAAATTGGGGCAGATTGTGTGATTCATAGCGGGGCGGTGATTGGGGCCGAGGGTTTTGGTTTTGTCCCCGTACCCACGGGCTGGGTAAAAATGCAGCAGTCCGGCTACACAGTGCTAGAAGATGGGGTGGAAGTGGGCTGCAATACAGCGATCGATCGCCCTGCTGTCGGCGAAACTAGAATTGGCAAAAATACAAAACTAGATAACCTTGTGCAGATCGGTCATGGCTGCCACGTCGGAGCCAACTGTGCCATTGCTTCCCAAGCGGGTCTGGCGGGGGGAGTCCGGGTAGGGAATCGAGTAATTTTGGCTGGACAGGTCGGAGTGGCAAATCAGGCGGTGATTGGAGATGGGGCGATCGCTACGGCAAAGGCGGGGATTCATAGCGATGTGGAACCGGGGGCGATCGTGACGGGAATTCCGGCTCTCCCCCACAAGTTATTTCTCAAAGTTGCCGCAATTCAACGGAAGTTGCCAGAAATCTATCAGTCTTTCAAGCAAATCCAAAAGCAGCTAAAAATGTAGCTAGATAATTTGGCGAGAATTGAACAAGTCTAGGTCGGTGTTGCTGAATAAAGGGATGAAGTGAACGGGAACAGGAACTTCTCAAAACTTCAGGTAGTGAATTAGTAGTGAATTAATAGGCTAATTGAGTGACCCAAAATTTCCACCCACTTAGAGTAACAAAATGTCTTGTGAGGTAAGAGGCTGTCTGAAAAGTATCTAAAATTTCAGCATAGACTAGTCCTGATTCTCTAAATGGCTGATCCAAGCAGGTAAGAGGAGAGTTACCGAGCTTGTTTGCCAAGTTGCCACAACAGATTAGTGATCCGGTTCAAGAAAGAGAGATTTTTGATTTTATTAGGCAGATACGAAGAAGCGATCGCATCCTGCGACCAAGCGATCGAGATCAAACCAGACAAAGATGGGGCTGAGAACAATTGAAAACCGACAATATTTTTTATAATCTCTTCCAGCTATTTCCAGAATTACTATTTGAACTCCTTGGTGCAGATCCATCCCAAGCGCCTAACTATGAGTTTTCTTCACGGGAGATTAAGGAGTTGGCTCGGCGGTTTGACGGGCTGTTTATTCCTAGTAGCGATGAGTTTACAGATTTGCTTTATTTTGTGGAAGTGCAGTTTCAAGCGAAACCGAATTTCTATCGGCGCTTGTTTGCAGAAATATTTATCTATCTAGAGCAGTATGAACCAGTTAATAATTGGGCGGCGGTGGCAATCTTTGCTTCAAGAAACCTAGAGCCAGAAATACCAGAGCATTATCAAGAATTAAAAAGTAAGCTAAGGGTAATTTATTTGGATGAAATGGTGGCTGGGGATAATCTCCCTCTGAGTTTAGGTATAGTAAAGTTAATAGTAATTCCCGAAGAGGAGCTGCGATCGCAGTTTTCTAAACTAGAACAAGAGTTACGGAATATCGAAAATCCAGAGCTACGCACAAGACTTATTGACTTTACTGAGACGGTATTATTTTATAAACTCAGCCACATGAGTAGAGAGGAGGTATCAGCTATGTATGGAATAGATGATTTACGGCAAACTAAGTTATTTAAGGAATTGAGTGCTGAGATATTAGTTGAGGCTAAGGCTGAGGGCAAACTTGAGGGCAAACTTGAGGGCAAACTTGAGGGCAAACTTGAGGGCAAACTTGAGGGAGAGCTTTTAGGGAAGCTAAACGGCGTATCGGGGTTGTTGGCTTTGGGGTTGAGTGAGTCACAGGTTGCTGGGGCTTTGGGGTTGGAGGTGGCGCTGGTGGAGCGGGTGGCGGCGGGGGA
>JAAUUE010000071.1 GCA_012031635.1 Coleofasciculaceae cyanobacterium SM2_1_6
TGATCAATTGGGGTTGCCGGAGCCGGTAAGCGGAGCCAGCACCCAAGCAAGGAGGGGTATTAATGGTTTCTTTTTTGTCTTTTTTTTCCGGAACGTCGCCCTAGGGATCCCAACCAACGCACCGAAGAGGCGATCGATAATCTCAATAATCCCTCTCCCAAATAATAGACCCTGTGTTTATCTCAATCCTGTTCAAAGGCTTTGCCGAGGGCGGCGGGGGGCGTGACTTGGAGCGTTTGGGCGATAATCCGCCGGAGAGAGGGAGGCAGTTCGGCGATGAGACGATTTAAGCCAGAGCTAGAAGTGAGTACCAAAAGCAAAATCATCAGGGCAAAGGGAGCAACGGTGAAGACTTGGGTGGGGATATTGGGGATTGCTGTTTGAGCCACACTAGAAAGGGATTGTAATAATCCAAATAGGTAGGCTCCCCCCGCCACCCGCAGAGGATTCCAAGCCCCAAAGATGACGATCGCCAGCGCAATCCAACCATAACCCGCCGTGTGCCGATGACTCCAACCCGCCTTGAAATCCAAGGAGAAGGCGGCTCCGGCAATCCCCATCAAGGCTCCACCAAGGAGAGTATAGCCATAGCGGAGTAAAACCACATTTTTCCCCCGGGCAAAGGCGGCGGCTGGCTGTTCCCCGATCGCCCTCAAGTTTAACCCTTGGGGAGTGCGGTAGAAATAAAACCAAGTGCCGATAATTAATAAGTAGCTGAGGTACACCAAAAGATTGCTCTGGAAAAATATCTGTCCCAAAACAGGAATATCTTTAAGCAGGGGTAGGGGAAGGCTGGGTACGGTGGGACCGGGAACCCGGACAACGGGATTGCCAAGGAAAGAAGAGAGATCGCTACAGAGAATGGTTAAAACGAAGCCGATCGCCACCTGAGACTGTTTCAGGGTAATGCCTCCCAAGGCGACTATTAGGGCAATCACTGCCCCCACCAAGGCTGCTGCCCCAAAACCAATGAAGAGGTTGTCAGTAAATTTTGCCGCCGCAAACCCGGTCATGGCTCCCATGAGAATTGTCCCTTCTGCTGAGAGGTTAATTACTCCTGCCCGCTCAGTAATAGTTTCCCCAAGGCAAGCAAAAATTAAGGGGGTCGAACTAGCGATCGCTGCGGCTAAAATTGTGACTACATCCATAAAGCTACCTATCAACTTCCCCGCTAATCATAAATCTACTCTTGTTAGGTTAGCAGGATTCCTGAAAACTTGTGGTAACTCTATTGCCTTTTTTGATAAGAAGAGTAAGATTAAATACGGCGTGATTTAGAATTTTTGTTCGTGTTGACTTAAAAATATTTTAGTTGTTAGTTTTAAGACCTAGGTTTGTAGGCAAAAAATAGAGATTAAAGTAGATCCATCAAGGGCTAAAAGTTGTCGATCGCCCTACGCCCCCACAAAGTTAGAGAAAAATTAAGTAGAGTGGATCATGATCTGTCTGGGTTTCTTTCTTTCAGACTGTATATTTTCCACCAGAAATTTAGAGAGAAGAATTTATGAATAGTGATCTGATCGAAATATCTGCCCCAGAAAATATCCCGGAAAATATTCCAGAAAATATTCCAGAAAACAGCTTTGAAACTGGAAGGCAATCTACTCCAGCAACTGGCGAACAATCTTCTGTAAAACCTTTGTTGGGTATGACCTTGGCAGAATTGACTGACTGGGTAAAATCTCAGGGACAGGCTGGCTATAGGGGCAAACAGTTGTATGAGTGGATCTATGAGAAAGGGGTTCGATCGCTCCTTGATGTCACCGTATTTCCCAAGCAATGGCGAGAAAAAGTAGCGCAGATTCCCGTGGTCGATCGACCATTCACCACCAATCCACCACCCCCGACGGCACTCGGAAGTATCTATTAAGCCTTGCCGATGGACAGATCATTGAAGCGGTAGGCATTCCCACATCTTCTCGATTAACCGTGTGTGTCTCCTCTCAAGTGGGCTGTCCCATGGGTTGTGATTTCTGTGCCACGGGGAAGGGTGGCTGGGTGCGGAATTTAACCCCCAATGAAATTATTGATCAGGTGTTGACCGTTCAGGAAGATTTTCAGCAACGGGTAAGTAACGTGGTGTTTATGGGCATGGGGGAACCTTTGTTAAATACCGAGAATGTTTTGGCAGCAGTGCGATCGCTCAACCAAGATGTGGGCATTGGCGCTCGATCGATCACCATCTCCACCGTCGGACTCCGGGGACGCATCCGGGAACTAGCCCACCATCGTCTCCAGTCAACCCTTGCGGTCAGTCTCCACGCTTCCAACCAAGCTATGCGGGAGCAGCTAATCCCCAGTGCCTACCACTATCCCCTCCCAGAACTCCTTGCCGAATGTCGGGAGTATGTGGAAATGACCGGGCGGCGGATTACCTTTGAGTATATTCTCCTCTCAGGACTAAATGACAGCCAAGAAGATGCGGAAGAACTAGCTCACCATCTCCGGGGCTTCCAAACCCATGTCAACCTAATTCCCTACAACCCCATCAAAGAAGTTAGCTACAAACGCCCAAGCCCCCAAGGAGTCCGGGACTTTGTGGAGGCTTTAGAATCTCAATATATTACCGTGAGTGTCCGGCAAACCCGTGGTCTGTCTGCTGATGCTGCCTGTGGTCAACTCCGAGCCTCATTACAGGGAAACTAGGAGCGATTTTTAATTGCCATGACTTGGACAATATTGAGGGCAACTTCTGGCTTGATTTCTAGGGCTTCGTACAGTTGATTGAGAAAAGACTGCTCATCATCTGTCACCATGCCATCGGCAAAAATTAGGTCTGTTGCCACGGCAAAGGCACTTTCCCGCATCTCGTAGGGCAGGGATTTCTTGGCAGCATCCACTAAACTCCCTAAGCCTTTACGCTTCAATATGCCCAAGAGTTTGTCAAACATTCTCCGGAGGACATCATTAGAATAATTCTTGAATAGCTGCGTTCTCGACAACATGAAGGATACACCGTGGGATTCTTCATCGGAGAGATAACCATCGGCGGCGATCGCCCCCAAAGCAATAGCAGCGTAAGCCTCGGCGGGGCTTAATTCATCTGAGATTACTTCCTTTGCCCCAAATACCTTATCAAACAAGCCCATAGCCCAAACTCCTCCTAGAGGTTTTAATTTGTACTTTTTAGCACCAATATCCTAGCCTAAAAATTTAGAAAGCTATAGATTGTTAAGGGAAAGATACTTTCTGGTTTTTGGTCTATCTAAGCTATGGGTTTTAGGGGTTTCTAATTACCTGTAGAAACAAAAGTCATTAGTGTATCCAAAATTAATCCCAAGACGAGGCATAAGCCACTAATAAAATGTAAATTCACAGCAATAAATTTGGAGTTGCTGACTCGATCGGGCTGGTCGTGGTATTGATTGACGTGGCGGCAGAGTTTGATGCCCACGGGCAGACTTAAGAAAATTAACAGTGTTCCCACGGGCAGAATGCCCAGAGAGACAAACAATACCGTCAGAGCGTAGACACTGCCACAGGCAAATTCTAACCATTTTGCCCCCCTTGCTGTCCCTAGACGGACAATGGGCGATCGCTTCCCGGCGGCGGCATCATCGGCAACTTGATGGAAATGGGAGCAGAAGAGAATAATACTAGTGGTAATCCCAATAATTACCCCCCCGGCAAGGCTAGCGATCGACCAATGCTGAGTCTGGGCATAGTAAGCCGCACTGACAGATAATAAACCAAAGGTTAAAAAGCAAATAATTTCCCCCAAACCTTGGTAGCCGAGACGGAAGGGAGGTCCTTGGTAGGTGTAGCCCAGAAAGCAGGCGAGGGCGATGAGTTTAATTACCATCCATCCTGTTGCCAGTAGGTAATTGCCCCAATCCCTAGCAGCCCCAAGCCCAAAAACAAGTTACTCAGCCAGAAAATTAATTGCTTATTTCCCGTTAAATTAACTAAAGAATGATGTTTATTGATATCAATTCCGGTGTCAGAGTCGAAAACATCATTACTAGAATTTATCCAAGCAATTATCAAAATTCCTGAGAACAAAAAGGTGAGGAAAATCTGCCAATTCATAGTTCCAGTAGTTGCCAAAGCCACAGCACTGCCTACGGCGATCGGAATTACTGCCACGGTGTACATAGGCGGCTTAATGGCTGCCATCCATAGCTGGAAATTACTTTTGTGATGGGGAGTCTGCCCCAAAATTTCCCTTGTATTTTCCTCAGAATTTTGCCCAGAATTTTGAATAGATTTGGTAGTCATTGACTTAAAATGTACTTGAAATGTACCTAAAATGTGTTGATATAGAGATACTAAATCCCTTGCTAAATTAGATGGCTTCTGGTGGAGGATGCCATCCGCCTGCGGTGGGTAAAATCATTTAGAATTGCTATAGATGCCAAGACACAGGTTAAATTAGATACTTCAGATATTTTTAGATATTAAAGATAGGTTATACCATTGTTGGAATCGAGGCAATAACTCTCTTTTTAGCCCTAGAAATATTAAGATTCTTTAATAAAATCAAATTTCCATGTCAGTTATACCATGCTCTGTTAATCTCTTTCAAGATCGGCAACATTTAACTAAAGCTCTGCTAGGAAGCCAACAAAAATCTAGGGAAATTGGGGGACAACATTTTGTCAGTATTTCCCAATCAGTCACTGCCGTTGATCCTTTGCAAGTACTAGCTTTATTCGCAACTCCAGAGCAACACTATTTTTATCTAGAAAACCCGATGAAGGGGCAGTCGATCGCTGCCTTTGGGTGTGTAATTAGCAATCAAACTTATCAGCAAACTTACCAGCAAACTAATAAAAAGCATAATTCCCTCGATCGCTTCCAAGAATCTCAAGAATTCATTCAATTTTGTCAACAAAATACAACTTATATTGGGGATATTGGAGATATCGAAAATTCTATTAGTAATAATTCTATTGACAAATCAATTCAAAAAAAGAATGGTATGATTTTTCTGTGTGGATTTAGTTTTTTTGCAGAACAAGAATCAGCTAGCCATCCTTTTAATGCTGCCAATATTTTTCTTCCTCAATGGCAAATTCATCGACAATTTAATCAATGTTTTTTAGTTGCAAACTTAGCTATCACTACTTTAAGCAATATAGATAAAATTGTAGATCGTCTTATTCAAGAATTTCACGAAATTACTGGCTGCTTTGCTCCTAAATATCACTACTATTCTCCCCAGAAATCTTTAGATCAACCTCTAGATAGAACTCTGGCAATTTCTGCTAATCCCAATTTAGTTATTACTCCATCTCATCAACAGAATCATCAATTTCAAACAGCTAAACAAAATATTCAAAATCATCAATTTCAGTTAGCAGTGCAGAATGCCTTGACCTCGATCGCTCAGAAAAAATTCCAAAAAATTGTTCTTGCTCAAACCAGAGAAATTATGGCAATTCAGCCTTTTTCTGTGATTAATACCTTAAGAAATCTCCGGCACAAATATCCAGACTGCTACACCTTTGCCCTGAGTAATGGGGCTGGTTACACTTTTTTGGGAGCGAGTCCAGAGAGATTGCTGAGTATTAATCATCGATCGCTAGTTACCGATGCCCTCGCTGGTTCTGCCCCCCGGTATCAAGATTTGGATCAAGATCAGCAGTCAGCAACAGAATTACTTGCCAATAAAAAGGAGAGAAATGAGCATCAAACAGTGGTAGATTTTCTCGATCGTACTCTCATAGATCTAGGTCTGCAAACCCAAAAATCAGCTACTCCTAAAATATTGAAACTCTCCAATATCCAACACCTCTGGACACCAATTACTGCTCAATTGCATCATTTACATCAACCGATTCATCCCCTAGAAATTCTCAAAAAACTCCATCCCACTCCCGCCGTAGCTGGAACTCCACGAGAAATTGTCAGTACAGAAATTCAACGCTATGAACAGTTTAATCGGGGGCTTTATGCTGCACCGATCGGCTGGGTAGATGCTTGGGGAAATAGTGAATTTATTGTAGGAATTCGCTCCTGTTTAATTCATGGTTACCATGCTCAATTGTATGCAGGAGCAGGAATTGTGGCTGGTTCCGATCCAGAAAAAGAACTAGCAGAAATCGAATTGAAATTCCAACCTTTACTTAATGCTTTAGCTTAGATTTTTAGCTTAGTTTTCTACTTTAACTTTTACTTTAACTTTTTAACTTTTAACTTGAAATTATCAGAATCATGCTCGATTTTCGTAACCCGAATACTCTCTACGCTTCAATTATTAGTGAAACTTTAACCAGACTAGGAATAACTACTACGGTCATTTGTCCGGGTTCTCGATCGACTCCTTTAACGATTGCCTTTGCCCAAAATTTAATGATGGAAACTATCCCCATTTTAGATGAGCGATCGGCAGCTTTCTTCGCTTTGGGTATGGCAAAAAAAATAGGGATACCTGTAGTTTTGATCTGCACTTCAGGAACTGCGGTCGCTAACTTTTTTCCAGCCATTATTGAAGCCACAACTAGCAAAATTCCCCTAATTATTTTAACTGCCGATCGCCCCCCAGAGTTGCGTGATTGTCATGCGGGACAAACCATTGATCAGGTGAAGATTTTTGGGAGCTATCCCCGGTGGTATGCAGAATTAACCCCTCCTTCTTTAGTAGTTTCAGAATTGGCAGCCCTGCGAAATACAATTATTAATGCCGATCGCCTAGCTCGATCGCCTACACCGGGAGTTGTTCATCTCAATGTTCCCCTCCGAGAGCCTCTAGTCCCCATTGCCGACTCTGCAACTATCCGCCTCAAAGATACGATCGATCCCCATCTTTTCTTTAATAACTGTCAGCAATTCTCCACAAAATTACCCCATCAAATATCTAGGGAATCTTCCACCTCTGGCTATGGAGAAATTATCCACCAGTGGCAAAGTCAAGAACGAGGAATTATTATTGCTGGGCTAGCTCCCCCAGAGCAAGGGGAAGAGTATTGTCGATCGATCTCCCGATTAGCTCAAGCGTTGGGTTTTCCTGTCTTCGGAGAAGGTTTATCTCCCCTCAGAAACTATGCTACCCTTAATCCCTACCTTATTTCTACCTACGATTTGCTGCTCCGCTCCCCAAACCTTGCCCAAGAATTAAACCCGGAAGTGGTGATTCAGATCGGGGAATTACCTACTAGTAAACAACTCCGGCAATGGCTGGCAAAAATCCCGGCTCCCCGTTGGATCATTACCCCTGACCATGGCAATTTTGATCCCCTCCACGGCGACAGTAGGCACTTAGTAACCAGTGTTGAATCTTTGATGGCGGATTTGATAATTCCGGCTATTAGTAATTCTCCAAATCAATACCCGAAAAAATCCCTCGATCGATCTTCAAGTAAATCTTCAAGCAAATCTTCAAGTAAATCTTTTAATGAATCTTCAACTAAATTTTCCACTAAATCCCCGGCTAAATCCCTAACTACATCCCAAACTACATTCTTAGACAAATCATCAAATAAAACCTTGGTTTTCCCAATTAATTCCCACAACTATCTAAAACAATGGCTATCCCTAGAGCAAACTGCCCGACAACACCTCGATCGAACCTTTGCTAATCTAGAAGAATTGATGGAGCCAAAGGTGGCTTGGTTATTGTCCCAGACTCTGCCACCACACACTCCCCTATTTGTTGCCAATAGTATGCCCATTCGGGACGTGGAATTTTTCTGGAAACCGGGCGATCGACACATTCAGACCTATTTTAGTCGGGGAGCAAATGGTATAGATGGGACACTTTCCACAGCCCTTGGAATTGCCCACGGTCATCAGAGTAGTGTGTTACTAACAGGAGATTTAGCCCTCCTCCACGACACCAATGGCTTCTTAATTCGCCAAAAACTCCAAGGACATCTGACAATTATTCTAATCAATAACAACGGCGGCGGTATTTTTGAGAATCTGCCCATTCGGGAATTTGATCCCCCCTTTGAAGAATACTTCGCCACGCCCCAGTCCGTAAATTTTGCAGGCTTTGCCCAGACCTATGGTATCGAGTATCAATTAATCACCTCTTGGCAACAATTACAAACCCTCCTAGAAACCCTGCCTGCCAGTGGTATTCGGCTATTAGAAATCCCCACCGATCGCCGCCGGGATGCCCAATGGCGCAAAACTTACCTATCAGAATCTATTAAAATCTACCGTAATTAGTTCTATATTTTTTGTCCCCTCTCCCTTCTGGGAGAGGGCTAGGGTGAGGGTTCCAGCTTATCCCGAACTCACGTTAAGCTATGAACTTAGGGCTGAGGAGAATGGGGGAAAAATAAAAAGCCGCTCTTTTTGAACGACTTTCATTTAACGATTTTGCCACGAGAATTGATAGAATTTTGCTGATATTGAGCTTGGCTACTTCTTTCTTGGCTACTTAAAGATGTTTTTCGAGGGTCACAGCAAGATTATTTTTGGGGACTGCACCCACCACCATATCCACTCTCTGACCACCTTTGAAAATCATCAAAGTAGGGATACTCCGAATACCGTATTGACTAGCAACAGCAGGGTTTTCGTCAGTATTTAACTTAACTACTTTAACTTTTCCTTCGTATTGTTGAGCGATTTCATCGACCACGGGTGCTACCATGCGGCAGGGACCGCACCAAGGGGCCCAAAAGTCCACCAGGACAGGGATCGCACTATCTAATACTTCTTGCTTAAAATTAGAATCTGTAACTTGTTCGGCTGCTGACATTACCTGAAAATCCTTATGTATAGCTTGATTTTTAGTTCTTTACTCTATGGTAATTCTAGCATAGCCAAAAACGCCCTCAGTAATTTCGCAACGATACATTTAGATACAAAATAGATGCATAAATTGCATGGAAAAGTTAGGACAAAAGAAAACCGCCCGGACTCTGTCTAGGCGGCATGTGGTGTGAGGAGTGAACGGAAACGTTTTTGTCTCCGCTTTAATCTTTATTGTAACTAATTTGTTTATAATTAATTCAGACGATCGAGACAATTCCTGATAATCTTCATAATTGCCTGTAGATTGGATATTTCCCAGAGCTAGTCAGGAATTCTTAGGTATTTAACCTAGATGGATTGAACGCAGAGACTACATCTAAGGTATCTCATTCAAGAATGTATTTTTACAAAACCTGATGAACAGTATTTTTACAAAGCCTGATGAAAATTTACTATATCACCCTTAATACTCCAGAAGAAGCCCGCCGGGTAGGTCGATCGCTCCTTGAGCAGGGCTTAACTGTCTGTGTTAACTGGTTCCCGATCACCTGTGCCTATCGTTGGGAAGGCAGTATTAAGGAGGAGCCGGAGGTGGTGTTGTTGGTAAAAACTCAGGCGGGGTATCGAGAAAAGATTGAAGCGGCAGTACGTCAAGAGATTACCTATACCAATTTAATTGCCGAAATTTCCCCGACCCAAGTTAACCAAGATTTTGCCAGTTGGCTCGATCGAGAAGTGCCTTTATCTGCCCTAGGAAGAGAAGACTTAGATAGCGACACTATTGAACTGAGTTAGATTAGTTAGATTAGTCAGATTAGTTAACCAAAAAATTTATGCAGGCATTGATCCAAGCCATCATTGCTTAATTAGTGAGATAAAGTTGTTTACTCTCCCTATTATGGCTAAAAGAAAAACCTCTAACTAGCCTTGCTATTCTGCTCCTTAGCACTGGGGTAATTTACTCTGTTTTCAATGTTCCTGTCGAGTATGTGAACAACATTATTATCGAGTGAGGGATTATTTTTGACCTGACAAAAAGCAGTTTCCGGCTTGAGCGTTAGATTCCTCGTTGTATAGTCGTTGCCATAAAAGTTAGGACGAATTCGGCTGCGACTTCGCTCAGCCAACGTATCTGGTCTTGTCCTAATTAATCTGTCTAGCACTATAAAATAGAAGTTATTAATCACTAATACAGCGTTGCGGATGTCATTACACCCCAGCGAAAAAATAATTTGGAATTTATGTCTGTACCTCCCGCCCAAGATCAAAATTTGCCTGAGTCTGCCAATCAACTCGATCGAGCTTCCCCATCTCCCCAAACTTCTCAACCTTCTCCCACACTGGAGACTAACCAAACTCCTTCAACTTCTCCCAACTCTTCAACCTCTGGATTAGGTAAACTTTGGCAGCAGGTAAGAGAGAATCTGCAAATTGTGGTGGTGGCTCTGGTTTTGGCATTTTTACTAAGGACTTTTGTGGCGGAACCCCGCTATATTCCCTCCGATTCCATGATTCCGACCCTCGAAGTGGGCGATCGCCTCGTAGTGGATAAAGTCTCCTACGCATTTCATCCCCCCCAGCCCGGCGATATTGTCGTGTTCAATCCTCCAGACGTGCCAGAGTTAGCAGCGATTAGCAAAGATCATGCTTTTATTAAACGGGTTATTGGCGTACCGGGACAGGAAATTCGGATCACCCAAGGCAGAGTTTATGTTAACAATCAACCCTTAACAGAAGATTATTTAGCTTCTCCCATGCGCTATCAGTTAGCTAGTTTTGTGGTGCCAGAGGGACAGATTTTTGTGTTGGGAGACAATCGCAACTATAGTAACGATTCCCATGTGTGGGGCTTTTTGCCAGCAGAAAATATTATTGGTCGGGCTTGGTTCCGGTTTTTTCCCTTCGATCGTCTCGGTTTCCTCCCCAGACCTTTCCCCAAGAATCTAGATAGCAAAAGTTAAGACTATGGAGAAATGTTAAGCTAGAGCAAGAGCATTTTGAAAAATATACCTACTCAATAACTTAACTATCTACTCAAGATCATGGCAGACCAGCTAATTCGGGCAACGGCAGCAGACGGCGGCATTCGGGCAGTGGGAGTAATTACAACTCGCCTCACCGAAGAAGCTAGACAGCGCCATCAACTTTCCTACGTGGCAACCGCCGCCCTCGGACGGAGCATGGCATCAGGGTTACTCCTTGCCTCTAGTATGAAGCATCCCGAATCACGGGTAAATATTCGCATCAAGGGCGATGGACCTCTGGGTGGTTTGCTGGTGGATGCCGGGCTGGATGGCACGGTACGGGGTTATGTAGAGCATCCTGATGTGGAATTACCCCCCAATGCTAAGGGAAAGCTGGATGTGAGCGGGGCGGTGGGTCAGGAGGGCTATCTCTACGTTGTCCGGGATGTTGGCTATGGTTATCCCTACTCCAGTACGGTGGAATTAGTGAGTGGCGAAATTGGGGAAGATGTGGCGCACTACTTGGTGAGTTCGGAGCAGACTCCTTCGGCTCTGGTGGTGGGCGTGTTTGTCGGGGCGGAGGGTGTGACGGCGGCGGGGGGCTTGTTAATTCAAGTGTTACCCAAGGCGGCTCAAGATGAAGCTCTGGTAGAAAAGTTGGCTTCCCGGGTGGAATCCTTAGCAGGGTTTACGCCCCTGTTGCAAGCGGGGAAGTCCTTGGGGGAAATTTTTACAGAGTTATTAGGGGATATGGGGCTAGAGATTTTCCCAGAAACTCAGATGCTGCGGTTCCACTGTGGTTGCTCCTTCGATCGAGTCCTCGGAGCCTTGAAAATTCTGGGGACGGAGGAAATTCGAGATATGATCGCCAAAGACAATGGAGCCGAGGCAACCTGCCATTTTTGTAATACCGTTTACCAAGCTGAGGCAAAACATCTGGAGGATATTATTACAGAGATTGAGAGTGCCGAGAGTTGCGGTTGAGCCGGTTTTCGGCTGGAGTTGATTCGCTCCTAATTTCTGTCCCTAGGGTTGCTTGGACTTCCTGTACCACCCGGCGGCGGAGTTCGAGGACTTGGCTGATTTCCCTTGAAAAACTGGGCTGACGATCGATCATCTGATTCACAACTAGGGCAGACAGCACCATCACCTCTAGATCTGCCACCGCCGTCACCGAGGTCGTACTCGGCTCCCCCGAAAATAGGGTCATCACCCCAAAAAATTCCCCCGCCCGCAGAGGCAACACCTCGTGTTCCCGCCCTAAATCATCCCGGAGAGTAATCATTGCTTCCCCAGCAATCACAATGTAGAGGGAATTACTCGGTAAACCTTGGTGAATCACCTTTTCCCCGGCTCCAAAGTGTTGTAGGTTCACATCGGCGGAGAGGTGGTGGGTATGTACCGTGCCGGAAAAATCGGATTTTTCGAGGGGAATAAAAGCGGGGATCGATCGCAATCCTTCCACAAATTTCTTAGAAGTCCCCTCAGCCTTGGAAGTTGGTCCGTGGAAATGATACACCGTACGGATGGGGAAGGGAATATTGAGGTTATTGCGCTGGGCGGCGTACCAAACTCTGGTAATAAAGCGATCGCGAATTTCTTCAATTTCGTGGTAATCAGCAATGAAAAATTTCACCTCATAATTAATGGAGGAATCCCCATAACCAAGGGTCAACACTAGGGGTTCCGGCTCCCTTAAAATCCCTTGGGTTTCCAAGGCGGTGGATTTGAGAACCTGCTTGGCAAGGTTGGGGGGATCATTGTAGGAAAAGCCAATCTGGATGCGCTCGGCATGGAGGCGGAGGGGGCGGCTAAAATTGCGGATAATTTCGCTACTAATTAACTTATGGGGAATCACCACCATCTGCTGTTCGAGGGTTTGCAGACGCACAGCTCGCCAGTTGATATCAATGACCTGACCCACCACATCCCCCATCTGGAGCCAATCCCCGACGGTAAAGGGCTGTTCAAAAAGCAGGGCAATCCCAGACATGACACTGCCGAGGGTATCTTGGAGAGCTAGACCAATGACGATCGAACTTACCCCCAACGCCGTTACTAATCCTGCCAGATCCGCATTCCACACCGTCGCCAGCACGATCGCCGTCCCCAGCAACACCAGAAATAACCGGGCTAGATCAATTAGTAATTTGGGAATCCTGCCCCGCCACGTATCTGCCTTGGCTCTTTGAAACAGGACTACATTCAACAAAGACAGGGCAGCATGAATAATACAAATCCACAGCAGGGTTTGAATACTTTTCACCCGTTCATCGGTGTTGGGCAGTTGGAGAATTTTTGGGTAAAGATTAAAAAGGCAAAAACGGGCAGAATTAAGTTCCTGACTGCTTGTAGGGTAGTAGCAAGAGGTTGCTGTTTGGCTTGGAGGCTGTGGATAATTTCTCCCAACAGAATCACCAGCAGGGGAAACCCAACGATGAGGGCGATCGACCAGATCAGCAAATTGTTGGTCAAGGCATTCATAAGCATGAAATTATCTCACAGTTGGTTTGGAGGCGGGTTTTTGGATACTTTTTAAGCACCAAGCCCTGGGTTTAGTTTTACCGTTATTATTGCCATTGTTGCTCTGATCGCTATGATTAGGAGGACTATTCCCATTAGATTCAGACCCGGAAACCATTCTAGCTCCCATATCTGGCTGATCAGCAAAGGGTTCAAACTCGTAGATATCCTCTAGGCGCTGGTACACTTCCTCGGCAACTAGGACATTTCCCGCCGGGCAGAGGGCTTGGAGTTCGTGCGCTGTGTTGATGGTATCGCCCCAGACATCGTAGATAAACTTATTTTTGCCCACAATCCCCGCCACCACACTGCCAGAATTAATGCCAATGCGGATATTTAATTGAAAGCCCCGTTCATTGTTGTAGCGGCGGACAATTAACAGCATTTCTAGGGCAAAGTCGATCGCTCTCCGGTCATGATCTAAATAGGGCAAAGACAGCCCACACACTGCCATGTAGCTATCCCCAATGGTTTTAATTTTCTCCATGCCGTAGAGTTCTGCCGCCTCATCAAAACTACTCACCAGATCATTGAGAATACTGACAATTTCGTAGGCGGTGAGATTCGCCGAGAGCTTAGAAAATCCCGTGAGTTCCGAAAATAGCACCGCCACATTGGAGACACTTTCGGCAATATTTTTTTCGCCCCGTTTTAAGCGTTTAGCGATCGCCGCCGGAAACACGCTCAAAAGTAATTGCTCATTTTCGAGATTTTTCTGCTCCACCAGATCCGTCTGGGTACGGAGGCTATAGACCATATCATTAAAGGATTTTGCCAACTCCCCAAACTCATCCTTCGTCGCCAAAGAGGGAATCAAATCTAGTTGTCCTTGGGCAACCAGACGGGAAGCCAAAATTAATTGATTAATGGGTTGTACAAACCAGTAGGCAAGAAACATCGCCAAGACAGTGACGGTCAACATCAAGATGGTTGCCGAAATTAATAGCTGCCGCTCAAAGTCATAAATCGGGGCGTAGGCTTCCGCCAGATCAATCTCTGAGAGAATTACCCAACTTAACTCATCAATTTTTAGGGGCGCATAGGAACTGAGGACAGGAATATTCCGGTAGTCTGGAATAATTTCTAGCCCCGATTTCCCCCCTAGGGCAGCTTTCGCCCCAATAGTTGCCACCTCCTGCTCCAAAATGGAAGTGTTGTAGCGCTGAATCCTCTGGATAGTTTTGCTGCTAACCCCCAGTTCTGTGAGGGTTTGGAGGTATTGCTCCCGGTCTTCGATTAAAAAGCGGGAGATCGATCGCATCAAGTAATCCTCACCCACTAAATAAGTTTCCCCAGATTTTCCTAAGCCATCGCTCTCCCAGTTTTGATTCCCCGTCATCACCCGATTAATCTCATCCACAGGAATTTGTACAGCCAAAACTCCTAGAAACTCTGCCTGATTAAACATGGGGGCAGCAATAAAAGCAGCAGGAGTACCGTAGGAAGCAGTATAGGAGGCAAGATCAATCAATCGGGGATAATCCCGTTCTCTAGCTTGGCGGACTTTCCGAAAAATTTGAGCAAGGTTACTTTCGCTATAAGCCCCGGTGATCAAATTTGTAGCAAAATCCGTTTCCTTATACACCGTATACACAATGTCCCCTTGGGGATTGATCAAAAATAGATCGTAGTAACCAAACTTTTCAATAATCTGCCGAAACATGGGGTGATAGCGGGCATGAATTTGGCTGTAGGTGCTGCCGTCCTTGGGATCATCAAGGAGATGCTTTTCCCCCACAGGACGAATATTGTTAGAAATGTAGTGGTATTGCAGGTAACGGGAGATGGGATTTTGGGGTAGAAAGAATTCTAGGAGGGAATTATTTAGGGAATCACTCTGGGAGTTACTTTGAGAATCACTCTGGGAGTTATTTGGGGAATTACGTGGAGAATCATTCTGGGAATTACTTGGAGCATCATTTTCCTCACTATTTCCTAAACGACTGAGAAATTCTCCTCGGTAATAATTAGTCAGGTTGGGAAGAGTCCGACTAGGCAGTTCCACTGTACTTAGCTGCTGGAAACTGGGGGTAAACTCCTGCATGGCGGTGATGACAGCCGGATTTTCGCTCAGGGTTTGGAGGTGATCTCGGAGGGTGGCAAAATAGGATTCAATTTGGTATGCCTTGGAAGCCCGGACACTGGTGAGTTGGCTAAAGACTCGATCGGTCAAATTTGCTTTCCCAGTCTGATAGCCCAGATAAGCTGTAACTAAAATCGAACAGCTACTCACAATGAGCAGCATGGCAATAATCTTGGATTTGATACTCAGTCGGGGTCGCCAACGCATGAAACAATTCCCAGTTAAACACTAAAACTTTTCTACTTTAGGGGAATTATGATCCTGAGATTGTATTAATTGTATTAATTGTGTCAATAGACCTCTTGCGTGAATTATGACCCTCACCCTAAATCCCTCTCCCTAGGGAGAGGGACTTTCCTCTTACTCCCCTTCTCTCTAGGGAGAAGGGGCTGGGGATGA
>JAAUUE010000072.1 GCA_012031635.1 Coleofasciculaceae cyanobacterium SM2_1_6
AGGGTGAGGGTCATGATTCACGCAAGAGGTTTAATATAGATAATTCATCGAAGATTTGGAGTGAGGTTTTGGCTTCGACTACGCTCAGCCAGCGATGATGGTTATGGTTTTCGTGAAATGGTATTAGAGGGATTTCTTATCCTGAACTAACGTTAATTAAATAGTGATTGTATGCTGGAAAAATTTATGCACCTCATTTTATTAAAAATCTCAAGGCAGTTAGGATTAGCGATCGCTCTTTGCCTCACCGTGACTACTACTTTTTTGATTGCTGGTTGTCAAAACAACTTTCTGGCTAACCCAAATAAACCAGAGATTACCCAGCTCACCCTGTGGCACGGCGTGAATCCCCCACCCAACCGGGATGTTTTGCAGGTTTTGGTAGATAAATTTAATCAGACCCATCCCCAAATTCAAGTGGAATCCCTCTACGTGGGGCAGGCAGACCAACAAACCCCGAAGATTCTGGCGGCGATCGTGGGTAATGCTCCTCCAGATTTGTTGTGGGGTGCGCCGATGCTCACAGGGCAGTTAGTTGATCTTGGCGGCATCGTTCCCCTAGACGAACTTTTGCAACAATCTCCCCAGACCCAATACCTAGACCCAGCCCTGCGGGAATCCATGACCTACCAAGGCAAAATCTGGTCAGTCCCTTTTGGCACAAATAATGTGGGTTTATTTTACCGTCCCAGTTTGTTTGCCACCGCCGGGATCACCGCTTTACCCAAAACTTGGGCGGAATTACGAGCTACAGCCCAAAAGCTCACCAAGCCGGGGCAGAAGGGAATTTTACTACCCCTCGGCAAGGGTGAATGGACGGTGTTTACTTGGCTGCCGTTTATGTGGAGTGGAGGCGGTGATTTAACTACAGGGAATCAAGCTACGGCAAAAGATCTTCGGGTTGATAATCCGGGGGCGATCGCCGCCTTGGAGTTTTGGCAAGATTTATTAAAAGACGGTTCGGCGGTATTGTCGGCTCCAGAACGGGGTTTTGAGCTAGACGGGTTTTTAGCGGGGAAAGTGGCGATGCAAATCACAGGACCTTGGACTTTGGGGCAGCTTCAGGGGACGAAGGTGGATTTTGGGGTGATGGCAATTCCTGCTGGCGCAAGAGCCGCAACTTCTACGGGGGGCGAGAATTTATTTGTCATGAAAACAAACTCCCAACGACAGCAGGCGGCGGGAGTTTTTGTGGAATATGTTTTGAGTGAGGAGTTCCAGACAGCATGGGCGCTGGGGACTGGATATTTGCCCGTCAACCGCCGATCGAGGGAAGATCCTCGTTATTTGGAGTTTGTCGCCCAGCAACCTGCGGTGAAGGTGTTCCTAGATCAGGCGGCGGTGGGTCGATCGAGACCAATTTTTTCTGGCTATAGTCGGGTTTCCGATAGTCTGGGGCGGGCGATCGAGTCTGTCCTCCTCAACAAAGCCACCCCCACCAAAGCCCTCAAAGAAGCCCAACAGCGCCTAGACTTGATCTTCAACTAAACCTTGGCTAACTCTACAAGAGATTGCAGATTATCAATGGCGTAGCCACTCTCTTCTGGATACTTATCCTCTAGTATTTTGAGGGTTCGACTTAATGTTTCCTTGCCCACCGGTGTCCGAAAATGACGCTGTAGTAAAGACATAAATCGTTGATTATCTTCTTCCTCTTGTTGCCAAGGATAGGATCTGAGAATATCTAAATTCTCAATACTTTGCTCTTCATCTTCTAAAAAGTTGAGCATTTCGTTCTCAATTGTATCAATTAGTTTTTCAACAGTATGCCGCCAGATCATTGGCTGGAGGCTAAACTCTGACTTATCTCTCTCTAGGAGCGATCGCCGTCTTAGAGAACTCATGTATTCAATCAAGTCAGACTGGGATAACTCTATCCAATCATCATTAAAGATTTGAGCAATGCTGGCTTTCTGAAGAATTGCAAGAACAAACATTAATTCCTTTTCCTTGAGAGATAGACGGTTAAACTGTTCACTGAGCAAGTTATGGAAAGTGAAAAAAGCAGTAGTGGTTCGGCTATTTCCGAGGAAATCTTCCGCTTGACCACCGTATAGATCTTGGATCATGGTGATCATGATTTTCAATGCCAAGGGATTTCCACCAAAATTTGTAGCGATTTCTTTCCAGGCTTTATCGTATTCCAAACCTTGACTCTCTACAAGTAGTTGAGCAATCTCCCCAGAACCATCTATTTGCAAAGTATGCACCCGATTTCCTTCCAGCCCCGCAATATCAGCGATGTTCTCTCGGCTGACTATGAGGACAGAGCTTTCATGATTTTCGGTAGCAATTCTCTGGATCAGCTCGGAGTAAGCTTCAAACTCTGGCAGGTAGCGACCAGCAACATTGTTGGGATCAAAGATTGAATCCAAGTCATCAAGGATGATTAGACAACGGCGCTCTTTGAGGGCATTGATTAATCTAGTAATACTTTCCTCAGAACTGAGCTTGGCAGCAGAAATATATCCGGGATTAATAACATCTTCGATACTGGCAATTAGTTTAGATAGGCTGGGAGTCTGCTTGATCGATCGCCAGACCACCGCATCAAAATCTTTCTCTAATTCTTTACCTGCTTTAACCGCTAAGAAAGTTTTGCCAATACCGCCCATGCCATAGAGGACTACTAAACGGCTCCGAGGGCTACCATTTTCACCAGCAATCCATCCCTTCAGTTGCTCCAACTCCGATTGTCTGCCGTAGAAAGGTTCGACATCGGGCGCCGAATCCCAATCCGGGACACAACCTGTATAGCCTTCTAAATCACTAATTAGCGTATCACCACTAATTCCTTCTCCCTTGGTAAAATCAACAATACTCCGAAATTGTAGGTTATCAGCATTTAGTCTTGATCCTTGCTCACCATAGCTCCGAGGATTTACAGCACTGGCGGCATTTCTAGAAGCATATTTCCTAGAAGAAGTTTTCTTAACTTTAGAGTTAGAAACGGGGTTATTCATTAAAAGTTGTTGGAGCTTAGCCAACTTCCCTGGACCTTTACCCAAAATTCCAAACTTCCGATAAACCTCTCCCAAGCGTTTGCGGACTGCCTCTGGTTGGAGTTTCAATCGGGTGGCGACATCAGTGATAGTTTCCCCGGAGATAACGATCGCCCCTAGGACTTCCAATTCTCCTTCTGTGACACTGTGACCCTTTGCTATTTGTAATAAATTTTCTGGACTAATCAAAATGGTACTCCTTTCCTTCCTAACTTACACCTGATGACTATTCTAATCAGAATTTTCCTCTAATGAATGTCCTTAAGTCTATCCTAAATTAATAACATAGATTCTCAGCTAATAACTTAAATAAAACTAGTCGAGACTCGGTTTTCACTAGGGAATTTATGAGTAGAACTACTTAGTTAAGAATATTTCATTTGCGTGGACTTGAATAGAATGTCACTAATAGATTTTAGCTAAGAGTTGTTAGAATTGTCATTTATTTTCTTTATCACTGCTTGCCTATCTGTTTTTTAGTGCTAATTTCGTATCTCTACCCGCAATAATTGTCCCCATCCTAAATCACTTGCTAAAGTAAATCACCTCTGGTAGTCAAATTCACCCGCCGGAGGCGAGTGAAATCATTTAGGACTGCTCTATCACCAAACTTCACAAATTATTGATACCTTTTATTGATACCTTGCCTGACAAGCTGCCAACAGACGCTGATCATTGGCACTAACGTCACTAATCCGGTGATAGTTATCCAGTTCTAGTTCATGGGGATAGGTCAAGGAGTTGATTTCGTTGAGCAAGTTACTTCCACCACCAACGGCGGCTAGGCGCTGGTCTTGCTCTCCTTGGGCGATCTGGTGAATGAAAGCACTGTTGTCGTAACTATTAGCTACGGTGACATTCATTTGATTATTGGTGAGGGTACCTTGAAAGCAGCTAAACTCAGAACTTGGCATATACAAAGCTCCGACTACCCGCCCTTGCAGAACTTCAAACACCACGTACTCTTGCCCTAACTGTCCAGCCACGGGAGCCTGCCCATAAAGATAAGTTCCACTAGTAGGGAGTGTAATATTTCCAGTTACAGAATCGGCGGCTAGAGTCGGGGCTGGGGGAAGATTGGTTGTCGGGGTGACAAGGGATGTATTAACAAGACTACTGCCTGTCAATTCTGGCATTTCTGTGGCGAGGGATTTGATAGAGGTAGTAGCAGAGGTGATTCCCAAGGATAGAATCAAAGCCACGATCGCTACCTGCCCCTTCGTAACGATTCCATTGGATGAGCTAAATGAGGCAAAAGATACACTGGATAGCTTCCCTAAGCCTTCGTTGATGTTTGCACTGATACTCATTCCTGCGTTGACAATCATATTCTTCATCATTTGCTTCACCCCCCAGTTCAATATCACTCGTCTCACTACCCACTAGAAATATTTCTTGAATGATTTTGAGAATATTTCTAGGCTATTTCTATTAACTAGAATAACAAATTACTTTTATCTTTGCCTCTGTATTTTGAGTAACTTAACGTAAATTTAAAATTCAGGCTCCATAAACTCAGAAGTAAGACAGCTAAAGTAAATTGCGATCATAGCTACTCAAAAACTTCATTGATTCCTTGATGAATTTCGGAAAATAATATGTTTTTTTCAAAGAAAAATAAGTGCAGAGTTTTGGTATAATTACCAAGGATAAATTGAATTAGTAAGTTGGGGTAAAAATCTCCTCGAAGGCAAGCTATTTTCACCCCAAAACCACCACTCAGCCCTAGCGATCACTCCCACCTAGCCCATTAGATAATTATTTCAACAAACTATCCAGATAATCTAGCTGTACCAGAGCCGAGTTTGTTTGACCTCTTCTCCATGGTAGTTGCAACTGCCAAAGTTTTTTCTAGCTAGCGATATACTCTCGGACTTGGCGATGCTGACGGCGGAGTTGACTGAGGGCTTGATGCTCTAACTGCCGGACGCGTTCTCGACTGATGTTCAAGCGTTCCCCCACCTTTGCTAGAGATAGTTCGTTACCGTCTTCTAGACCAAACCGGAGAGTGATTACCTGTTGTTGTTGGGGAGTGAGGTTAGCAATAAGATTGCCGAGGTCATCCCGCAAAGATTCGTGGGTAGCGAAGTTGAGAGGATTGGCTCCTTCATCTTCTAGTAACTCTGATAGTTCTGTATCTTGGTTATCTCCAACTTTTGTATCTAGGGAGACGGGATGCCTTGCCATGACTAGGTATTCACGGATTTGAGCTGGTTCCAAGTCCAGGGCTTGGGCAATTTCAGCTTGGGTTGCGCTTCTGCCTAGCTTTTGGGATAGTTCTCGCTGCACTTTCTTGATTTTATTCAGCTTTTCGGTAATGTGAATGGGTAAACGGATGGTGCGGGATTGCTGGGCGATCGCTCTGGTGATGGCTTGGCGAATCCACCAGTAGGCATAGGTAGAAAATTTATAACCCCGGTCAGGGTCAAATTTTTCTACGCCCCTCTCTAAACCCAGAGTGCCTTCTTGGATCAAGTCGAGAAACTCCATCTGCCGTTTTTGATATTTCTTGGCGATCGCTACCACCAGTCGTAGGTTAGCCGCAATCATTTTTTGTTTAGCATGGTTCCCTTGCCGGAGAATTTTTTGCAGAGCCGCTTCTTCGTATCGGAGATGGGCAGCCCACTCGGCCAAAGTTGGGGGGCGATCGAGCTTTTGTGTTAGAGTTTCTTTAGCTTCGGTAGCCTTCATCATCTCTTGAATTAATTGACCATAGTGGACTTCTTCGGCCGCCGATAGTAAAGGTATACGACCAATTTCTTGTAGATAAGTGCGTACCATATCTGCCGAAAATACTGGTTTCTCGGTCTTTTTCGTAGGGGCTTTCGTCACTGTTTTTGTAACTGCCTGAGTAACATTTTCGGTAACTGCTTCGGTCATTGTTGTAGTAGTCATTGCTGGTAATTGGCTCCTTAAACTATCAGTAGGGAGAAATTGGTAATCAACTGTAGGCAACTTAGAGAAAGCTCTTAGATAAAACCTAGATAAAACGTTGCAAAGTCAAGCTAGGCAAGGGCTACAGGGAGAAATAGGTTCTAGATAGACTGATGACTAATTGAGCTATCTAGGGTGAATTAGTTTGAGTTGACTAACTTCAGAGACTCAGATGATAGACGATTTCCTCAAGAATAAAGTTGCTAGAGCTAACTAAATTTGACAGAATTTAACAATCTAAATTTGTAAGATTTAAATCCGCCAATCTAAATTTGACAATTTTTTAGTTTGCTACATTTCTATTACTATTTTGGACAAATACCGTATCTATGACTAGGGATAAATCGTGAAGATAACCGTACTATCTTTTGGGGGGTAGAGTCTCTGTGTATCTCTGGCAAGGCTTTCTAGGCTTCGATCGTCTCCCATCACCTTCCTAAAAGATTTCACCCGCCGGCGGTGGGATAACCTCCTAGAAGCAATCTAATTTAGCAAGTGATTTTGGATCTCTATAGTATCTATCTCATCAATAATTTAACTAAATCATCCCAGGCATCGATGTGATCAATAGACAATAGAAAAACTGTCCTGTTTGGCGGTGGTCACTTCAAAGTAATCTTCTACTCTGGAAATGTCTGGTCTACCTTTTACCTAGAAATGCTCTAGACCTATTTTAGGTATAGCTTATACATGGCTTAGAAATTACATAGCTTAGAGATTTTTAAGCGCAGTCCCTAGCCAAAATTCTGTAGTTACCACAATTAACCGATGATGTTCTCTATGACTTCTCCTCGATCGAGCAATTCTCCCCAGAAAACTGATCCAGCTAAAGACTTAGCAAGCTCAGGCGTTTCTGCTTGGTTAGCCCCGATTCTCTATTTTCTTGGCTATCACTTCGTCATGCCTTTTTTCTTTCGAGAACTCACCGTCATTGGTACAGAAAATATCCCCAAAACTGGTGCTGTCATTATTGCCCCGACCCATCGTTCCCGGTGGGACTCTATGGTAGTTCCCTACGCTATTGGGAGAATTGCCACAGGCAGAGACCCCCGGTACATGGTCTCCATCGATGAAATGCAGGGAATCCAAGGCTGGTTCATCAGTCGCATGGGTGGTTTCCCCATAGATACCAAAAATCCGGGGAGTACCTTATTTCGATACTGCATAGAACTGTTGAAGCAAGCTCAAATGCTAGTGATTTTTCCAGAAGGGAATATTTTCCGCCACCAAAAAGTCAACTCCATCAAGCCCGGTTTAGCCAGAATTGCCTTGCAGGTAGAAAATAATAACCCAGAGTTGGAGACAAAAATCCTGCCTGTGAGTATCCGCTATAGCGAAGCCTATCCCAGATGGCGGGGAGCTTTTCAGGTTTGCATTGGTGGTTCGATCGCTGTAGCTGAGTACACAAAATATTCCCCCAAAACTGCCACTCAAAAGCTGACGGAAGATCTAGAAACACAAATTAAGGCTGTAGATGCTGCGAACGCTCCCAGTTGGGCTTTGAAACCGGAGGAATGTTAATATTTAGTAAATTTTGGGGAATTATTTGATAAATTATTTGTGAAATTATTTCAATACTAATTTTTAATGCCCAAGTCACGCTCTTTGAACACAAGGATCTTTATCGATATCTTTGCTAATATTCTGCGAAAAAATATTTCTAATTTATGGCTTGGCAGCTTATTAGCATCGGCGACGATACTAATTACCTTAACTTATACCAATTTAGAGCATAATTTTCATTGGTGGATTGATTGGTATAACCGGACTCTAGAAGTCGCCACAGCTTGGGAGAATTCACCTGCCGCAGCATGGCAGATTATTAAAGACTCTTTGGCTGGCGATCGTAACCAACTTTATACAATTCCTTTAGTTCCTTTTTTATTAATACTTGGCAAATCTCGTGTAGCCTATCAAATAGGTTTAGCCCTAGTTTATCTTTTTCCTTTTAGCTTAGTTATGGGTTGTCTTATCGCCCAGATAGTTCCGAGGCAAAAGAGAAGATTTTTTGGGATGGCTGCCTTAATAACTTTGTTGACTCCTGTAACTTGGATGGCGACATTCTTGGGTATTCCAGATACTGGCGGGGCGGTTTTTATTGGCTTGGCAACTTTATTATATCTTCAAGAAATAGATCGTTCAGCTACCATTAACTATTCAGGATCTTCTATAAATAATTCCTCCCAATTTTCTTTAAGGAATTATCGACAAAATTTTTTTAAGTATTTACCCAAATTATTGGGTTGTTGGCGAATACCGATGATCGGAGTGTCGATCGCTATGGCAGTGATATTACGTCGTCATTTTGCCTACGGTGGAGTTGCTTTGTTAGGAGCGATCGGTCTTCAACAGATAATTGATATTGCCTTGGTATCTAGAAAAAGTTGGCAGCGAGGACTCCGGGATTTAATTAGCAAAGGATTTCAGCTATATACAATTATTCTTACTTGTTTATTCACCCTAGAAAATACAGCTCCAGTTTTTACAAATCAGGCTTTAGCTACTAATTATAGCAATCTCTATAGTTCTTGGAGCCTACCAATGTTAACTATTACAAGGCACTATGGAGAGTTAATAGGAATAGTGCCTTGGTTATTAGTAATTGTTGGTTTTATTAGTATTTATGGTAATAGCTACTTAAACCATCAACAGCGAAAGAAGATCAATATAGTTATTTTCTCTGGAGTTATTTCCCTTGGTATCTGGTTGATCAAACTCAGGTACGGAAATATTTTTTATCTGCTCCATATTATTCCTTTTATAGTAGTTGGGATAACTTTATTGTTGGCAAATATTGAATATCAAACTGATCGAAAATGGCGAGGGGGTTTAGTTAAGATCATTCTAGTATTTTTGGCTACTAATTTAGTCATAGGATTTACAGATAGTAGGCAGATTGAGCAACCTTGGCGGTCTGGGTTCGCCTTGGGAGTTCCCCCGATCGTCCGGAATGATTATGATGAAATAGTCAGACTAATTGGATATCTGAGATCGATCGCGACCAAACAAGAACCAATTTATGTAGTCGGTTATCAAAGGCTACACCTCAGCCCCAGCTTAATTAATTCTGGAGAAAAGTTTCTCTACGGAAGAGAGCAGCAAATATTAAACATTCTCAGTATTCCCCAAGCAGATTCCCAAGACTATTATCCTTTAGAGCAATTAATTCAGGCTGAGTATATAGTTATGCCCAGTAATTTGGGAGAATATTTAGGCGATTTTACCAATTTTCCAGCTAACGGGGAATGGTTGCCACCTACAGAATATGATGTGGTGAAAGTAGTATTTTATATGTTTATTCAAAACTGGTTAATTACCCAAGATTTTAAGGAACTACCTACAACTTTTCAGCTACAGGGTGACACTAATGTTAAAGTTTATCAACGGGTTCGCCCTACTTCCCTCACAAATATTATTAAAACCTTGGCAGCCATGCAAGCAGAGATTCCTGAGCTTCCGGGCAGTCAATTATCGTGGATAAGTATTAGTGACTGGCTCTACAGTACGACAGTTTTTACTGATAGTAAAATAAGCTATACTCTAGCAGTTTTTCCTACCGATACGCCCAAATCTTGGACTCGCTCTTTTCTTTATCTATCACCCCCCGAATCAGCAATAAAAATTACCGGTAATGTCAATTTCTATTATCCTTTTGCCAAGATATAACTTTTCGGTTCCGATTATTTAACCACCAAGGAGAGCTAATGGGGGCAACAGATTCTCAGAAATTTACTAAGGCTACCGATTGGCAGTTTTCGTTATTTCGAGATTTAGCTGATAGGGACGAGAAAGCCTATCTTGTCTTAGAAACTTTGCCTAGATATAAAGATAAACAATTAGTTAATTCCTGTGGTTTTTGGTTGAATAATGTTAAGGTATCATCTAGGAATGATTAATCCCATTACACTAAATATCTGATACAAATAGAGATTTTTGTAGGGGCGCAAGGCTTTGCGTCCTAATAATTTATGGAGCAAATTTATGGAGCAAAATTTAACTGTGGGGAAGACGGTAAAAGTAATTAAACTTCCCGAATATCTAAAAACTGCTGATTCGATGCCAATGTTGCGTCCAGCTACGGCTTTAGTGGTAGGAGAAAAGGGTGTAGTTGTCGATCGCCGTCCGGGGGGCTATTGGAGTGTGCTGTTCCCGAATCGGGGTACTTTTTGTTAGATAGTCAATATTTACAAGTAGTTACTGAGTAGTAAATTTATTAGTTCAAGGATGCCTAAATATACTCAAAGATAACTGAAGCAAAAACATTTATTTTCGGAGATTTAACTGTCCTTGAAATTTTTGCAACTCGTAGAGTTTGACCCCAATGTGATACTCGTACTGACTCAATAATCGCCCGTAAATATAACCAGCCCTGCCATCAAGAAACCCAAGCTGAATAATATAAAATAACAAAAATCTCAGGAGAGGTTTGAAGGGCAATCTTACCCAAATTTTCTTGAGAAATCTTTTTCTCTGCACCGCATCCCCAAGGAAACTGGAACCGATCGAACCCTCATCACCTTTCCCATTTAATAAATCCAATCTTACCTGTGCTTCCCAGTTGGAATAGCGATTATGGCGCTCTAGCCAATGATAAATATTTCGGAAATCTTCATGGAGCATATCTTGTTTTAGATAGCCAGCTTTGCCCTTGAGAACTACATGTTCATGGACTTCATTATCTCCAGTATTGGGGATATGCTCTGTGCCTAAACTTTCATACCTGCCGTATTCATGACGAAATAAACGTAAATTCCAATCGGGATATTTTCCCCCATGACGAATCCAAGCTCCTAAGAAAAATACCCGCCGATTGAGATAATAACCTGTGTATTCTGATTGCTGAATCACTTGCCTAATTTCTTGCCAAAGCTCTGGAGTAATGCGTTCATCACAGTCTACAATTAAGACCCAATCATGGCGAAAGGAGAGATTTTCCAGAGACCAGTTTTTCTTTTTGGGATATTTGCCATCGAAATAAAATTGGACTAATTCTGCCCCTAATTCTTCAGCTATGGCGGGGGTGCGATCGCTACTCTGGGAATCCACAACAAAGATCTGGTCAGCGATCGCCACACTTGCCAAACAAGCAGGTAAATTTGCCTCTTCATTCTTTGCTGGAATCAACACCGAAACAGGAATTTTATTCATGATCTTATGCATGGAATTATAGGGAATTTCATATAGCGATCCTAAATCATTTTCTAAATTAGATTGCTTCTGATAGGTTATTCCACCCGCCTGCGGCGGATGAAATCATTTGGGACTGCTATAGTAAATCTCTTCCTCCTAAACCAGCAATTACAGCACTGAAATAGCCAAGTTGTCCGTAAGTATAAACTAAGTTTTCAAAGCTCAGGGAGGGTTGGGGGAGATATTTCAAGGATTTGTAACAACCCCGGAGCATTCTTTGGGCGGCAGCTTTTAGTTCCTGGGGGGTATAGGTAATGGTGACTTGTTGGTATTGATATTCACTGATGCCCTGCCACCAGGCTCGATGTAAAAACCACTGGGGTTTTAGCCGCTCTGGCACAACTTGATGGGCGACGATCGCCTCTGGCAGGTAAGCTACGCGCCAACCCTGTCGGAGCGCAACTTCCGTGGCATGGACTTCTTCATTGGAGAGGAGATTTTTGCCCTTCCGTCCCAGATTAACCGCAAAGCCCCCCATAGATACCCAAAACTGGCGGCGAATTGCATAGTTTAAGCCCCTCGGTGTCAGCCCCGGCTGGTGAATATCCACTTTTTTATTTCCTAAATCATAAGCTCCTAGGTTACTCGCTAGGTTGGGAGAAATCCACCAGGGCAGGGATTGCTCAGGAGGTAAGATCAGGGTGACTTTGCCGCCGGCGATCGCCAACTTTTGATCCCCGGTAAATGCTGTAGATAACACCCGTAACCACCCCGGACTCGCCACCGCATCATCATCTAGATAGGCAATAATTTCTCCTTGGGCTGCCACTGCCCCGGTATTTCTGGCGGTGGATAAACCTAAAACAGGCTCGTAAATATAGTGAAATTGAGGCTGGTTTAGATAATTTTGAGCAAGCTCGGCAGTACCATCGGTGGAGGCATTGTTAACTAAGATGACTTCGTAGTCAAGAAAATCTTGGGCGAGGAGACTCTCGATCGCCCGGGCTAGATAATCTTGGCGATTGTGGGTACAGATGACCGCCGAGATTTTAACCATAGATATTTTGGGTATTGTCCATCGCTGTTTATCTAAAAGTTGAAAATTTGAGCTTTTCTCTGATGTCTTTCTACCACTATTTGCTAGCTAATTGCCAGTCCAAATCCTATGCTTTTGTTGATCGCCTTGGTGGTATAAAAAAAGTATATAGCAAAGAAATATCTAATCAGGACAGAATAAGAGTTGCAGAACCCCAGCGCTGCGGGGGTTCTGCAACTAAAACTTTCCTAGGCATTCTAATCTTTGCCATAAAAAGAAAAAAATATTTTTGGTGATTTTTATTTATGACTTTAGCTTTGGGGATTGATTTCGGAACCTCTGGGGTGAGAGCCGTGGTAATTAACTCCCAACTGGAGATTGTAGCGGAAGCAGACTTGTCTTTTCCTGCTAATATTAATTCCACAGATTTATCCCGCCTGCCCTTGGTGTGGCAACAAAGTTTATTTGCTGTTCTTGAAAAAATTTCTAAACTAATTCGGCAGCAGGTGACACGGATTGCGATCGATGGGACTTCTTCGACAGTGATGTTATGCGATCGCCAAGGCTCGATCCTAGGAATTCCTCTTTTATACAATGACGATCGAGCGCAGGAACTAGTCAAGCAAATTTCCCTGAAAGCTCCAGCAAATCATTTAGTCATCAGTGCGACTTCTAGCTTGAGTAAACTTCTCTGGCTCCATGCCAACTACGGAAACTCACCCGATTATTATTTATTACATCAAGCAGATTGGTTAGGCTTTCTACTCCACCAACAATTAGGCCTTAGTGACTATCACAATGCTTTGAAGCTAGGCTACGACGTGGTGAATTTGCGTTATCCCCAGTGGCTATTAGATTATCTAGCAGAGCTTAAATTTACAGGGCATTTACCCCAAGTTCTGGCTCCCGGTCAGGTAGTAGGGAATATTTGTCAGGAAGTGCTCGATCGATTCCATCTCCCACCGGAATGCCAAGTCTGTGCCGGAACTACCGATAGTATTGCTGCCTTCCTCGCCAGTGGAGCCAAAACCCCCGGAGAAGCCGTAACTTCCCTTGGCTCTACCCTTGTGATTAAACTTTTAAGTACTAATTTTGTGGAAGATGTGGGCTATGGCATTTATAGTCATCGCTTGGGAGATTTGTGGCTGGTGGGCGGGGCTTCCAATACCGGGGGGGCAGTCCTGCGGCATTATTTTAGCGATCGAGAGTTAACCCTGCTGAGTCAAGAGATTAATCCCGGCATTCCTAGCCAATTAGACTACTATCCTCTCCTGAAACCGGGCGATCGCTTCCCCACCAACGATCCCCAGTTACTCCCCCGCATCAGCCCCATTCCTGCTCAACAAGCCGAATTTCTCCACGGACTCCTCGAAAGCATGGCGTGCATCGAAGCCCAAGGTTATCAACTCCTGAGGGAATTGGGAGCTACCCCAGTCCACCAGATTTATACCGCCGGGGGCGGGGCGCATAACCCGACTTGGACAGCCATCCGCCATCGCCGTCTGCAAGTTCCTGTTACCAAATCCCGCCACACTGCTGCTGCCTACGGTACGGCTAAATTAGCCCTAGAGTCATTTTCCACTAAACCCTAGGTGACAACCGTAGTATAATAGAATCTAATATTAACTCTAGGTTATTCTATGGAATTATCCTGTAAAACTTCCTACGCTCTTCTTGCTTTGATAGAACTTGCCGCTGTCTATCCCGTAGGGGAAACCCTGCAAATTAGGCAAATTGCTGCCATCCAAGATATTCCCGATCGCTACCTAGAACAACTTCTTGCCACCCTGCGCCGAGGAAATATCGTCAAAAGTCAACGGGGAGCGAAAGGAGGTTACATTCTCGCAAGGGAACCCCGGCAGATCACCCTACTCGATGTGATTACCTGCCTAGAAGGGGCCGATTCCCAACCCGAAGCCAAGGATGCCTGCCCCACAAATCTAGAAATGGCAGTCATTGGCGAAATTTGGCAAGAAGTCCACGCCACTGCCAATACGGTATTACGCAAATATTCTATTAAAGATTTGTTGGAAAAACGAGATTCTCGAAAACAGCTAGATATCATGTATTACATCTAAAAGTTAAGGAAAAACTATGCGGATAGCTAAAAATATCACAGAACTGATCGGACGTACTCCCCTTGTTCAACTAAATCGCATTCCCCAAGCCGAGGGTTGCCATGCTCAAATTGTTGTCAAACTGGAGGGGATGAATCCTTCTGCTTCGGTTAAAGACCGGATTGGGGCAAATATGATTGCGGTGGCTGAGGCTCAGGGATTGATTGCGCCGGGGAAAACTATTTTAGTAGAGCCTACTTCTGGTAATACAGGAATTGCCCTAGCGATGACGGCAGCAGCGAAGGGTTATCAATTAATTCTCACTATGCCGGATACTATGAGTATGGAGCGGCGATCGATGCTCCAAGCCTTTGGAGCGCAGCTAGAGCTAACACCGGGAATTTTGGGGATGAGTGGCTGTATCCGCCGGGCGCAAGAAATTGTAGAAACTGTTCCCCATGCCTATATGCTGCAACAGTTTAGTAACCCTGCTAACCCACAAATTCATCGGGATACCACCGCCGAAGAGTTGTGGGCAGATACCGATGGCAACATTGATTTTCTGGTAGCCGGCGTGGGGACTGGTGGCACCATTACCGGAGTGGCTGAAGTATTGAAGGCAAGGAAACCCTCTTTTCAGGTAGTAGCTGTGGAACCTGCCAATAGCCCCGTCCTCTCTGGTGGCAAGCCGGGTCCCCATAAAATCCAAGGCATTGGTGCAGGATTTGTTCCAGAGGTATTAAAGCGGGAATTGATTGATGAGGTGATTGCTGTGGCTGATGAGGAGGCGATCGCCTACGGTCGGCGGTTAGCCCGGGAAGAAGGTTTACTTTCGGGGATTTCCAGTGGTGCAGCCCTAGGAGCCGCCATCAAGATCGGACAGCGCCCCGAAAATACTGGCAAACTCATCGTCATGATTCAACCCAGTTTCGGCGAAAGATATCTCAGCACTCCCCTCTTCCAAGACCCAGAGCAGAGAGTCGCTAGTTTACTACTTAATAATTAGTTTTTAATAATTTAGTTTGTAGAAATTGGTTTAATTACTAACTGGGTAGTAATGTAATGGGATATTATCAGTAACAACAGGCTAGGTCTGAAGCAACAAAATAACTATTGCCATACATAACTACCCCTCTGATTAATGACTAATTTGAGAAGTAATAGTAGTATCTTTAATTTTAGTATCATCGGCCAAAAGCATTGCTTTACTAATAATGATCGATAAGACTGCATCACCCTCAAAAGGTAAAAATACTTTGCTTCCTACATCTTCAGCTTTTCGATCGGCTACAATGCACAAATATTGATCATTTGGCTCCATTAAAATATTGCCACTACCCAGATGGATTTTATAAGTACGGAGGCTACCTTTTACCACCAAAAACTTCTCAGTGATTTCGCATTGTTTGGCAATTTTTAGGCG
>JAAUUE010000073.1 GCA_012031635.1 Coleofasciculaceae cyanobacterium SM2_1_6
AGGGAGAAGGGCTGGGGGATGAGGGGCTTTTTCCTTATTCACGCAAGAGGTCTAGAGAAGATAAGCGATCAAAGATTTTCGGTGGGGTTTTGGCTTCGGCTACGCTCAGCCAGCTATGATAGTTACAGTTTTCGGGAAATGGCATCAGAGGAATTTCGGCTTCCAAACTAACGTTTAGTTAATTTCGACAAGATTTCTATAGGCAGGGAAGAAGTAAGTAAAGATGGAAGTGTTATTTATAGGGATGGTTTGGCTGTTAGTGTTTGCCACTGGGAGTGCGATCGGGAGCTTTCTCAATGTGGTAATCTATCGGATTCCTGCCAACTTATCCATTATTCATCCCCCTTCCCGTTGTCCCCGTTGTTTCCATCGCTTGGGCAAGGCGGAGAATATTCCCCTCCTTGGCTGGTTAAGATTAAGAGGTAAATGTCGCCACTGTGGAGTCAAAATTTCTCCCCGCTATCCCTTGGTGGAAGCCGCTACCGGGCTGATGTTTTTGGCGGTTTTCTTTCGGTTTGGCACATCCCTAGAAACCTTGGGCTACTGGGCTTTTCTAAGTTGGTTACTCGCCCTCTCCTTGATTGATCTAGACACCATGACTCTACCCCATGCGCTGACGAAATCGGGGCTAATGGTCGGCTTAGGGTTTCAATTAATTTGGGGCTATGCTGGCAGCGATCAAGCCATAATTCCTCAATTGATGACTGGGATTTGGGGGGCAGTGGTCGGTATTTGGTTGTTTGAAATTATCGCTCTCGCTGCCTATGTCATCCTAGGGAAAGAAGCCATGGGAGCAGGGGATAGTAAACTTGCAGCGATGATGGGGGCGTGGTTGGGCTGGAAATATTTGTTAGTCGGCAGTTTTCTTGCCTGTGCCTTGGGGGCTTTTTTGGGGGGCGGGGCGATCGCCTTGGGGTGGCTCGATCGCAGGCAACCCATCCCCTTTGGTCCTTTCCTTGCCTTGGGTGCTGCCCTCACAGTTTTCTGGGGAGAGCTACTCCTGCAAAGCTATTGGCAACTATTTTTCCCTTTATAGTGGCTAGAAAATCTCATAATCAAATACTTAAATCATGAATATCAATTTCTTTTTTTACATACTTTAAAATAGTAGAAGCCACAAAAAAAGCTAAGTTAACAGGTACAGCATTACCAATTATTTGCTCTAAATTTGTTTTGGTTCCAAAAAACTTAAATGACTCTGGAAACGTTTGAATATAACTTCGCTCTATAGTTGTTAAAGGTCTAATACTTGAAATATCAATATCTTGTGGATCCCCACTATGCAACTGATAATTTGGTGGCATAGGACGATTAACTCCTCTTATAGTTGGACTAGGCTCATCAATTGAAAAAATGCCTCTTCGAGCATAACTTCGAGGATGTCGATAATAATATTGTAGATTCAGTTTATCCCCAAGATAATCTCTAATTGTCATAGGTTTATTTGCTAAATTAACTTTAAATAAATCTACTAAATTATTTTGTTTTCCGCCAAGTTCACCAACCAAAAAAAAGCGCAATCGTGATTGTGGTACGTGACAATGTGAAGCATCTAACACAACACTAGATAAGCCATAGCCACACTTTGTAAATTGCTTCGATATTTCTGTAAAAATAGAACTTTTAGTTATTCTTTGTACATTCTCCATTACAAACCATTTAGGCAAAATCCCAATTACATATTTTTGAAATGGTGTATATTGAGCTTCAAAGGCAAAGTATAGATTGCTTGCATTAGATTTAATTCCAAAGACATTAGCTACATCAATTACATTGATACTAAATTTTTGATTCAAAATAACAATGTAATTAGCTGCCATTTCTTGATGATCAAGATAACAGGATAAAGCGGCTGGAAAGCTTGAGTTAAATTGATTTTTACCCCAAGCATCTGTTTTAGAGAAATCTCGATTTGAATTGTTCAAGCCAAATAATCTTGCTTGCATTAGCATTAACCTATCCTTCTGCTATCAGTCGATAAAATTAATTTAGTCTGTAATCTTCGTAATATCTCAACATACATTGAAATTTACTACTGAATAGATTAACAATTTCCTTAATAAAGATTTTAGAGTATAAGAAGAGCGTAAAGCCTAATCTAGGTTTGGTATTGTGAAAACTTTTAGGGTAATTTTACTTGTTTAAAAATAGTTGTTTAGACAGATAATCTAGACCCTTATCCAATGATGGAGAGGTTCTGAATAATTAAAGAAGGGCTGTAGGTGGCTCCGTTCCATTCTGCATCGCCCCCAAGGGTGCCAAGATTTTTAAGTGCTTGGTACACGTTGCCAGCGACCATTGTGTCTTTGACTCGCCCAATCACTTCTCCCCGGCGGACACGATAACCAAGGTCAATATTTACTGAAAAATCTCCCGAAATACTCCCGGCTCCTCCCAAAACTTGGTCAATCACAATTCCCTCATCTAATTCTTTGATTAATTCTGAGAGAGTCTGTGTCCCCGGATCTATCAAGAGATTTACTAATCCCGGACTGGGATAACTGCTGAGGTCGGGACGGAATCCATTGCCTGTGGTAGCTTTACCTAGGGATTGGGCAGTTTTTTTGTCGGTGTAGAATTCCTCTAGTTTGCCCTCAGTGATCAGAAATAGCATTTGGGTAGGGATGCCTTCATCATCAAAGGGGCAACTGTAGGGGCCGGTGTTGGGTTGCTGAGAAATAGTTAAATTGCGTCTGGTGACTTGTTCCCCTAGGAGATCGCTCCACGGCGAAGATTTTTGGGCGACTTGTTTGCCACTGAGAGCTAACTGCACCGTATCCCAGAGCAGATCAGCCGCTTTCCCGGTGATTAACACGGGTACTTTCCCCCGGATTGGTTCCGCATTCAGGTTTGCCCAGTCTAGGCGCTGAAGAATTTGTTGAGCAAGTTTACGGGGGTTGAGGGTGTGGCGTTGGGTTTGCCCGTCGGCAACACTGAGGAAATCATCGCCCCGGATCCATTCCACTGCCATAAAACAGCCGAGGGTAGTGTCGGTGTAAGAGATATCTAATCCCGTGGTGTTGCTGAGGTGGGTGGTTTCTTCTTCGCATTCCCACTGGGCAGTACAAAGGACTTCGGGATATATTTCTCGGACAAGGGCGATCGCCTCCTTTGCCATTTCGAGGAGCTTTTCCACAGGCACTAGTTCCCCCAAGTTGGGATATATGCAATTATTGGGGTGGGTGAGGTCAATGGTTTCGGGGGCGTTGAGTTGGGAGACGGCGATCGCTCTCTGGACTAGTTCTGCGGCCGATCCATCTCCATAAGCCACGGCTAACCCCGGTTGATTATTTTTCCAGACTCGCAGGGCTACTCCTTCCGAGGCAAGACTTTCTAGCTGTTTCAGCCGATTTGCTTCAAAAAACACAGGACGGGAGAGGGATTTTGATCGATACACCTCCGCCGCCTCTGCCCCAGATTTCAAAGCTAGTTCTAGTAAATGCTGATTATCCATAGCCACATAATTCTTAGATATTTTTTGGAGACTAGTTTGGGGCTAGTAGGGGGCGGTTAGTCGGTTACTTGTGGGGAGCAACTCCTCACAATCGATCGGCTCGATGGAAATCAGGAGTAATTTACACCATTTCTTTCAACAACCAAAATCCAGCAAAAGATTGCGCCTCTGGATCAGATTGTACCCCTAAAAAATGCACCATTGCCGACTTTCGCTTGGCAGATTCAAAGGCTTGTAATTCCTTAATTACCTGATTACTATTAATTCCTGCCAAAATCCAACTATCTGTAGCCCCAGTCTCCAAGATTAATTGGGGTTTCGGCTGGTCGATAAACTTTAGAAAGCCCAACTCCAAGCCCGACATCCATCCGGCTAGGGCCTTGGCACGGGGTGAGAAGATTAAAATCCCCGGAATCTGGGTTTCTGACTCCAATCCTAGGGGGAAGGCTTCACCAAAACCAATCTCCCATTCTTGCAAATCCTGAAATTCCTTGGCGGCTAAATTTACCACTGCCCACTGTTGCCCAATTAAGGCATCGGGTAATGGTTGGGGGGTCTGGGGTTGGTATTGCATCACGCTGGGGGCGACGCTTTGGAATCCTGATTGCTGCGGATAAAAATTTTCCAGGCGATCGGCTAACCATGTTTTCAGAGTGTAGGTGCGCCGGGAAGGGAGGGCAGAAATTCCTAGTTCATCACAGGCTTTGGTGATCATGTTGCCCATGGCATAGCGAAAAAAACGAATCCGCTGGGGTGGTTGGGGGGCTTGGCTGATGGCTTTGGTAATTGCTTCCTTGAGCCATTGGGAATTTACCTGCTGGTTGGGGCAGAACTGGGCATAGCGAAATAGGTTAGTTTGATCCTGCTGTATCTGAGTCGGGCTTTCACACAACACCAGTTCCCAAACCTTTTTATTGTTTTCATCCACCAACGGACGAGAATAGAAATCCAGTTCCCAGATAATAGCCATTTAATAACCTAGATAATAAAACCCATAAGAACCCATCACAGAAACCAACAAGGACAGCCGATAACAAAAATCTACAGCAATGAAATTTAATTAGCTGGAAAATTCGCTTATTAATTCATCTAGTTTGGAGTTAATGATTCGGCAAAGGTGCAGTAAAAATTCTGTAGAAGGATATTATAAACTCGATCGGGCAAATATCACCGCAGGCAGATAAAATCAGAAGACGGAGGCAGCCTCAAATAGAATTTTCTTACGAATTTCCTTGGTTGCCCTAATTCTGGGCTGAATATAGCAGTCCTAAATGATTTTACCCGCCCTCGGCGGGTGAAATAGCCTACCAGAAGCAATCTAATTTAGCAGGTAATTTAGGAGGGCTACAGTCTAGGTTTAATCTATTACAAATTTGATGGAGTGATAAAACTATGTTTGGTTTAGGTTTACCAGAAATGGCAATTATTGGTGTAATCGCAGTCTTGATTTTTGGTCCGAAGAAAATTCCTGAGTTGGGCAGTGCCTTGGGAAAAACTCTCAAGGGCTTCAAGGATGAAATGAGTAAAAGTCAAGTTGAAAGTTCTGAAGCTACTGATGCTGCTGAACTGGGGGCGGAAGATTCAAAAAAGCCAGAGTAAATTTATCAAATAAAGGGGGGTTGTATAATTGCTCGATAATTAGTGGAGTTAATGCTCAAAGATTCATAACCAAACCTTTAACTTTTGTGGAAAACTATTGCATATTCTGTGGAAAACTCTTTGAATCTGTGGAAAACATCGTCGATCGAACTCATCGGTGTCAATCTTCTCTATCCATCAGACAATTTCACCCAATTAATTTTGCATAAATTTAGTTGCATAAATTTAGATCAATTTTAGACAAACTCTTAGCTAGGAAATCAGAGTAATTTTGTAATTAATCACCAACTATTTTTAGACGACATTAATGGACTGCAACATTTTTTTCTCGTTTCTTGCGAGCAATTTCTTGTAGATCAACCGTTCGATCTGTTTCGTCAACAATCTCGCCAGTGATTACTTCTAGGACATCTTCCAAAGTCACAACCCCCGCAACTCCGCCATACTCATCTACGACTACGGCTAAATGCTCTCTGGCGGCAATAAAATCTTTCATGAGTTTGTCTGCACGGACTATTTCGGGGACAAAATTAACTTTTCTTGCTAGGTTGGCAATTTTCTCGTGACTATTTCCTTCTACCATGGCCGTGAGTAAATTTTCCTTGAGGGCAAAACCAATTACCTGATCAATGGAGCGATCGACCACAATAATTCTAGTGTGTTGGGAAGCAATAATATCTTTTTTGGCTTCCTCTAGAGTCAAGTCTCCCCGAATATAGGTAAGGATAATCCGGGGACTCATCAAGTCTGAAGCTGTGACATCATTTAATCTGAATACTCTTTGGATCATTTCTGCTTCGCCGCTTTCAATGATTCCTTCCTGTTGACCAATATTTGCCAGTAGTTTAATTTCTGCCTCGTTAGTTGTCGGGCGTTTCTTGGTTTTGAAAAAGCGCAGGGTTACATTTTCAATAATCCAGACTAAGGGGGCAAAGGCGATCGCTAAACCAGTGACGGGTAAAGCCATTGCCAGAGATATAGGTTCTGAGTATCGATCGCCAATGGTCTTCGGCACAATTTCCCCAAAAATGATAATTAAAAAAGTTAATACCCCAGAAACCACTCCCAGCCAGCTAGCTCCTAAAACTTGACTCGCAGTGTTCCCAATCAAGATGCTCCCGACAATATTAAAAATATTATTCATAATCACGATCGTGGCGATCGGGCGACTCATATTTTCTCGAATTGCCGAGAGTGCCAGAGCTGAAGGATTGTTAGACTGAGCTAATTGTTTAACCTTCAAGGGGGAAACTGAAAAAAGCGCTGTTTCTGTACTAGAACAAAGCGCTGACCCAAAAATAACTGCAAATATCAAGATAGCAAGCTGTAACATTGTGGTTTCCCGATCGAGGGAAGAATTTTTTGGAGCTAGGACTAAAGGAGAAAATTGATAGCTTAATTAAGACCTTAATAATATCTTAAAAATAAAGATCTCAAAAATGGGAGGTTAAGTCTTAGGCTAGTCACCACTATTCAAAGCCTAATTTAAGATATATTTGTGTTGGGAATAACAAGTTTATATTCCTATAACCTTGATGTTTTTAGTTTTATAACTATGGCGATCCCAAATCATTTTCTAAATTAGATTGCCTCTGGTAGGTCATTTCACCCGCCTACGGCGGGTGAAATCATTTAGGGCTGCTATACATCAAAGCTATATCAAACTATATCAAAAATCCGATAAAAAATCTGGTTGAAATCCCCAAAGGTTGGCGATCGCTAAAGTAGATCCACGATTTCCCTAGACCTTTTATCACTGACCTCAACATACAGCAGCAGTGATTTTACATCTTTATGCCCGGTCAACTGCATCAATTCCTTAGTGTTAACTCCCTTCTCTGCCAAGCGGGTAATGAAAGTTCTGCGGAAGCTGTGAGGAGTGTAACCACCACGGGTAAGCCTGTGAGTAGTACCTGCCCCAACCAGCAAGCTAACCCATGATAGGTAATGTATTTTTCTGGGGTTAACCGACTGGGGAACAACCAAGGGCTAAGACACTCCCACCGCCATTCTTGGAGACTTTGTTTTAGAAGTTTGTGCATGGGCATTTCCCTAGCCTCTTTCCCCTTGCGAGTTTCCCCCCGGAACCGTACCCAGTCTTGGTTAAAATTCACATCATCCCATCGGAGCTGCACGATCGCCCCGTTCTCCCGTGTAGCGCAGAGCATCAAATAGAGCTTTATCCCGACTTTTTCTCAGACTATTACTAATTTTATCTAATTGACTATCGGTAAATACTGAGGCTTGACCGCAACGATTCTTTTTAGGCATTTAAAGTTAACTAATTTTACTTTCAGTTTCTCCTGAAATATAGATAAAACTGAAACAAAAGAAATTATTCTGTCTTTAATAAATTCCAGATTTAGCACTATGTCAGGGATTGAGGCGTAATACCCAACTGGCAAAAATCCAGATAAGTGCCACTTTATTATTATAAGGTTTGGCTAAATAATTAATGTCAACATATTAATTAATTTATTTTCTACTATGTTGACTGCCACCTCTGAATCTTTAAAAACTCAAATACTTTTTAATAGTTCCAATAGTTCTACCCCTCAGACAATCCTGCCTAGCACTGCTACACCTCTAAAAGCATCCTTAGAAACAAAATACCCCTCGGCGCTCGTGCAATCTCAACTAGAAATCACTCAGCTAGACTTACGAGTCAAGATAAGCTCGATCGCAGAATACACCCTGCCAACAACCGCTTTAGACGGGATATCCAGCCCAGTGCTAATTAATAAAGATCTGCTAGTCAGTCTGTGGAACTCCCCCCGGAAACAGATAGATGTATTGCATCAAATTAGCTCCAATCCTCAGAGAGTTAGGGGGTCACTATCTCTAGTAAATCGGGGCAGCTCTGAGCTTTATTACCTTGAAGATTTGCTTACCACCCTCACCACTGAGATTAGATATCCTCTGACAGAGGGGGAAGATATTATGCTAAGCCTAACCGATGCCGGGTATGGGCTGCTAACTGGATCCGACGAAGTGCTATTTACAGGTGTTTTTACTCACTACCTAGGCATAATCGAATGAGCAACCCTACAGCCGAAGATTTTTTGACAGCTTACCAAATAGAACGGAATCGGATTACGAGGGAAGCAGAGGCAGATAAAAAAAAGCGTGAATCTGAATCTAAAAAATCCATCAAAGATCAAATTGACACAGAAGTTAAAGACGAGGTAGTCAGAAAATTTATCCCCAAATTGCCAAGTTGGATATCGTGGATGAGTCCCTATGCAAGGGTTCTGTCAGAGGCAGAGAAAAACAAAGCACGGGTACAGGATGCGATCGCCCCCAAAATTGTTGGAGACTCCTGCGGAGTTTCAGTGCGATCGCCATTTATTAAGTATGATTATATATCTCCAGATTGTATTCCAAAAGCTACTCCTAAGCCTTTTCAGCAACCAACACCTACAGTTTTTTTTAATAATAATTCGGGCATTTATAGAACGTTATTTAATTCGTCTAATGTAGGAAAAACATTCACCCTTTTGTGGAAATATGAAGGATGGGTAGAAGATATTTTTGTTAAAGTCAATTCGGGTAGTGGGCTGTATCAATGGAGTGCTGTAGCGCAATCAACTATTAATAGTTGGGTAGGTCAAATTAGTAATAATATAATCAGATTTATTCCGAGCAATCCAACAGCCGCATTACAGCCTCTAGGCTATTTTAATAGTGGCAACCCCTTCCCATGGAGAGCATTTTTGGATAGCAGAGTATCTAAAGGTAACTTTGCTGACGTTCCGCTACCTACTGATTTCCCTTATTTTAATAATATTAACTACATTGGAACTCATGCTAGATATGCCTATCGGTCAACATTAAAATTGTTAGCCGTACAGAGCTTTAATACAAGTTTAGGCATTAAAAGAATGTATCAAGTGAAAATTAATATAAGAACTGATATAAGCATTGGTACAGGTAACTTTCCTGACTATACAGCAAGCTGGGATAACAGCACCAATTATTATAAGCAAATTGTACAAGATTTTTATTTAATGCAGTTTTTCAGGATGGCTTATAGTGACTTACCTAATTTTGAATTTGCCGTAGGTTTTGCTCAGCTTACAGACCCTGAGATATTAGGATATCCACTAGTACCCGGAGAATCACCAGCACCGCCGCCCCCACCACCACCAAAAAGGAGATGTGATTGTATGACTACCTGCTGTCCTCAAAATGAAACTGACCTGACTGATATTAAGAGATTTCAGCGCCTAATTTTATTGAGGCTAGATATTGAGATTGAGGGCAGCTTGGTCGCCGAAGAATGTCCACCACCTGCTGTCCCAGATGGGCAGCCTAACCCCGATAACCAAAATCCCATAGATTGGCTGATTGATGAGATTGTAGAGTTTGCTGTTGGTGAATTAGTTAGTTCGCTGTTTGGAGCATTACTGCCGGGACCAGTGGATGATATTTTATGGCGAGCGATCGTCCGGGCTTTCTTTGAAGACAAGGCGAAAGACTTCATGAAAGACAAGATTCTGGATGTCATCCCCAGATCAAATTTATTCTCAACTCCACTGACTGATGTACCACAAATTATTAGACCCAATGATCTAACCCCAGTTAAGGGCTACAAAGATGCCGACGGGAAAGTCAGGCTTACCTACAAAGGGAAAGGACTCTCAGGAATCATTAATGCGATCGAGGCTCTGAGTGAACAACAGAATAGCGTATTGCTACAACTTTGTGAGCCAAGAGTGATCCAACCTACACCAAAACCTGATGAGTGTGTAGTTATCGCCTTGGAGCCTGATAATAGATGGAATTTTCAAGAAATCACCTCTCAAATGTCTGTCTACTTTATCCCTGAAGCTGAAGTTGGCAACTACAGCAGTCTTACTTCTAAATGGCGGAGGCGAGTAATTCAGCCCAGAGATGGGTTAACTTGGCAGGATATCGAACCTCTAGCCCATACCAAGGGTGAAGAATATGGCAAACTAACTGTTACTGGCAGCAAGAGGTGGATGGGGGGATATTTCAAGGATCAAGCTGAAGCCGTCGCATATTTTACTCATGTGGCAACTCTGACTAGCTTACCTGTTGATCCACCACGGATCACTACTAGCGGCAATCCAAACTCACCAGCAGAAATTAGACTAGTACCAATTAGTGCAGTTATCGCCAAATTGAACGGGTCGCAGATAATCGAAACTATCTGTCTAAAACCTTAAAACTGAGTTTAATTAGTTCCTATTAGCTTAATTAACAATCATCAGAGGGAGGATTGTCAGGATTGATGGCTACAAATATCCTTCCTAAATATCTCATCCCGAATAGATTACCATCTCTTAAAAAAACGTCTACATTCCTTGACGGTAAAGAAATTGACTATCGCCCACTGCCTAAGAGGGATGTACTTAATTCCGCACTTTTTACAAAATCGATAAGAGTATTTACTACTCTTGAAATTCCCAGCTTTCTTAGCCATACTCTACCATTATTCTTTCATGGGTCTCTGTGGTCAGCTTCTGATGGCAACCATTCCCTATTTTATTACTTAATCGTAATTGTAGCAAGATAAGAATTAAGTAACTTTCTTAAACTTAAAAAGGTATTTTATGACCAAAAGATTTGCAAAATATCGATTTCCTAGGACTGTTGTGCAGGTACTGGTGGACCTTATCAAGACGACACTGGAAACGATCGATCATTTAGAACTAGATTTGCTATGCCTCCGAATATGACCGAGGCTGTAGCCGATTCCATTATTGCAGCAGCTGGTGGTCAACGGGTATTGCCAACTGATCCGCCCAATATTTGTCCAGATCCGGGAGTAGAAGGGCGGAAGTTAATTTTTATCAACGAAGAAGGCGGCTCAGTCGGCGTAACTATGGCGGCTCGCAACACTTTAATCGATCAAGCAATCCTAATTAGAGGTTTACTTGATGGTCTAGGCGGCCCTAGAGTTACCTGTGTTTTGTTAAGGGGAGAATATTTTCCTAACGTATTGGATGAACTACGTCCTGCTGGTATAGTTGCCGCTCCGGGTGCTAGTAGTCGTCCAGTTGCCACGGCGGGGAAACAGCATTTTTACAGTGGGGTTATGAATTACAGATCAGATGCAATTTTTGCAGAACCTTACTTGGTTCCTTTTAAAATTGCTACTAGTAGTCTTGTAGATGCAGCACCGACATTGTATGCAACTATCCTTAATACTTACGACGTTGTGCCGCAAACTGCGGTTCCTTGTTCTGGCACGAATCCTCGTCGTAGTCGTCGTTATATTGTGCAGTCTCAAGTAACTGAACCTACCGGGGTAGTTTCTCAAACGGCGGAAATTCCTATCGCTATTAGCAACCCTGTTGCTATTCTTGCTGCTGGAATAGATATAGCCTCTTTGCCATCTACTCAGTGTTTAGCTTATCGGGGTGAGAGTAACGATCGCTTCCATAAACTTCTACCTTAATGCGGCAGGATTACACTACAGATATTGGCTACACCTATTATGCTGTTGGCTATTCAATGGTGCAAACGGTGGTGATTCCAGAGATTACTAACCAAGCTGTAGATGTGGTTTTGACTACTTACCTCCCTGTGGTCAATGGGCAAGTTCTTAACCTGAAGGATACCTGCCCATTACCCAAGGGAATTAAGCCTAGAACTGTGGAAATCGAACTTGCAGATAGAACTAAATACCGCTTTGATATCCTTTTAACTCTGCGATCGCTCTATGGACACAGCTACTCACCGAGCTAGGGAACCCGGCGATCGTATCTTGGGATATCGTCGGTGAGAAAATTCCCGGATATAAACTGCCGCTTTTATTGACCAAAGTATGAATAATCACATTATTACTAAAACTGGTGAAAGTCAGTTTAATCTCACTTGGGAAAATGTCCCAGATAGTACTATCAATCTTGATTTTAGACCGCTACAAAAGGTATTTAAGCTAACTGGTGTTTATTGTCTTCTGCACTGGCAAGCTAAGCCGAAAGGATTGAGACGGTTTGGAGTTTATGAATCTCTAAATGATAATTATTTATCCGTTGATTCAGCAGATTTATTAATCGCTCCTTACCTAAAAACTGGGGTATTGCAGATAGATGAAAAAGTCCATACCACCCTGCCCACGGCGGTAATGCTTTACGAAAAATGTTATTTGAGACAGATAGAAGAAAAATGGTTAATAGGAGGTGGTAGTTGAATGACAACTAGAAAACCTGTTAGAAATAATCCTAAATCTTCACCTAGAGGAACTATTCGGCACAGAAGAACAGGTGATAATTCCGAAGTCTTGTACAAAATTCTCGAAACCATGCAAAGAGATTTAGATATTGTGGTTTATGAGCGGGAACAAGATAACAAAGTGATTTATGATTTATCTTGTCAACTAAGTAATACTAATATTGCTTTGGATGCCAGACTCAAACGAATTGAGTTAGATTTGCAAGCTATGTTTAGTCGGTTTTGGGCGGTGGTAGTGACGGCGATGGGGGCGGTAGCTTCGGCGATCGCTGTGGCAGCATTACTGAGAAGATAAATCTATGGCGACAAGGGTATTTGCTACTTACAAATTTCTGTACGATCGAGATGATGGTTTGCAGCAGGTCAAATCGCAACGGGATTATCGGGATTTGCCCAGTGGGAATTTACTGACACCGATTACTCCCCTGTTCTTGGCTAGGGTGACGGGGTTGGATACCAAGATTCCCGAACCCAATGTGAGAAATGCTCGGCACGTCATGAGCTATGTCACGAATCCCAATGTCCAGAAGGGTTACAGTGAGCTTAAGGCTTATTCTCCCTACCAGCCCGGCGATGTTCGATTAGCTCAACATTTGCGGGAAATTGAAGCTGTGCCTAGGGTGATTTGTTCGGATTACCACGGGGAAGAGGCTAGTAAGATTTAGGCGATCGCTATGGCTAATATTCAGATTTTTTCAGGAATTACCAATCCACCAACTACTGACCAGAGTATTTTTTTTCAGAATGCGACTTTTCTGTACATGCTCTACACGGGGGCTTCGGGGTTGGAATATGAGATGGATTGCTATCTGCAAATTTTTCCGGCTCCGGGGGTGCAGAAGGCGATCCGGTTGGAGAATTTTAATATTGTGGATACTGTGGCGACGGCGATGATTCCCTACGAGTACCGCACGGGGTTTAATATGCGCTTGGATATCTACAGTAGTGCGGCTATCCCCATTGAAGTTTGGGCGGTGGTTCCTGACTGTTGCAGTAAACCGCAACTGGATTCGATCGAAACCAAAATAAATTTGCTGGGAACCGCCAAGATTCTTGATACTGTGAGTACGATCGTGGGGGTGGTGACTGGTGGAGCTGGTTTGTTACTACCAGCAGCGACGAGGGAGGCGATCAAGCTACTTAATCCTAGTTTGGAGACAATCTTGATCGGGTTGGGCAGTGCGCCATCACTGACCAGTTATACCTATGCTGTTCCCCCCAACTCTCTACTAGAGGAAAATCTAGGATGGGATGGAGAAATTTATGCCATGACTGCCAGTGGCAACCCGGCAAATATAAATATGAGCATTTTTACTTAAAATCTATGACAGTTAGCTATTTGAATCATTATCAAGATAGTGTCGATCGCCACAATGAATATCTTGGAGTAATTGCGGAGTTACAAAATGTTGACAATGTTTTGGCTCAAATTTTAACCACGGTTAGCAGTCCTAGTAGTGCTAATAGCATAGTATCTATAGATAATACTCAATTAATTGCCCCCTTGGTACTCAATAAACCTTGGTTAGATTTAGGCTATTTGCTAGGCTCTACTGATATAGGATTTACTAATCCGGGTGGTAGCGTAGTTAACATCACTGCCAACTCTACAGAAGCAGGTACACCAAATGTCCTCACGAGTAAAGATACTCAGGCTTGGTATTCTACAAACGTTAGTAATCGCACTCTAACTACTGATTTTGGCTATAACAAAGCATCTAGAGCTATCACATTAACGGGGCTAGGATTTGAGTCTTACGATGTTAGTAATGGCAGTTATCCTATCAATTTGATTATTGCAGGGAGCAATAATAACAGCAGTTACACCACGATTCATGTTTGGAGCACCATTAACTTTAATGCTAGTTCGCAATGGAAATATGTGACTTTTGCTAATACAAATTCCTATAGATATATTCGATTAACTCAGTCAGGGTTAAATGCTGGAGGGAATAACTATTTTAGTTGCCATGATTTGAGATTCTATGGCAACATCCAAAATCCTTAGTTGGAGCGATCGCACCCCATACGGTGGGCTACGTAAATGGCCAAACGATCCCCACCATCCGGCTGTGACCGGAATCTCTGGGATACGATCGCATCCACAATTATATTCGATCGATTATGTCAGGAAATAAATAATTAGATAATTTATGGCGACGATCGTGACGGCGATCGCTATGACGGCAGTAATGAAATTAACTTTGGGATTCATGGTTTTTAGTCTCCTCGATGATCTGTTTTTTCACTATATTAGGCGAGCTGCGCTACTTGTGGGGAATGCCTGAACGAATAATGAATGCTATTCGTTCAGCGTTTTTTCCGTTTGGAATTTTGAATTATATAGTTGCCTTTAGCGGCGGAAAGTATTGCATCTAGGGGCTGGTTTTGGGCGATCGCCATTCGTACATACTCAGAGTATCGCCAGCCAGTGGTGCTGTTCCATGCTCCGGGAATATCAATGTAACTCCGCTTACTTTTGGCTGGTAGGGGTTCAGGGTAATACCAAAGTCGCCAGTTTCCCCAGTTCCTTGAGTTGGGGAAGTTTTTTACCAGACGGCAGCGGTGTGGGTTTTTGGGGGTGTCGGTGTTTGGGTGAAAAAAATCAGGGCTGGGATCTGTATTTTTGGTTTTTGGCTTGCCATTTGAATTGCAAAATTTTAGCTACGAATTTTAGATAGGGATGTGAAATTTTCACAAAAAATAAAAATAGTCACTAAGGATAAATTCCCCAGTGACTATTTTTTATTCAGTTTTATCCCATTACAGGCGGGAGCCAGTTGTCCGGTACATCATCTATAGTCTGCCACTCCAAGGCTTTACACAATTTTTTGAACTGATGAGGCTCTAATTTTATTTTTTTATATCTTCCATTCTCAATATTGCTAATGGTTTGAGTTGTGATACCTGCTTTTATTGCTAATTCTCTTTGACTTAACCCCAGTTCTTCCCTGCGCTTTTTCATAGCTGAGATGTTCTCTAATTCTGAATTTTGATTTTCTTCCATAATACTACCTTATAAAAGCAGGTTATACAAGCGGCTTGACAATGACAAGCGGATACTATAAGCTGCTTATATTTGACTAAGACAAAAATAGGCAACCCCAACCTGCCAGGGTGCGAGATTGCCTATTT
>JAAUUE010000074.1 GCA_012031635.1 Coleofasciculaceae cyanobacterium SM2_1_6
CATCTAAGCGAACTTCTCCTTGGGCAGGGCTTTGATAATTTTTATTTTTCGGTAGTTTTGATTTTTGACAGTGATGAGTAGCCATATCAAAACTGTAAAATAGAAACCATAGGCAAAAATGACTATAATAATTGGTTTTAGGTATGTATCTGCTTAAATTGTCAAATATGGTCTGTACACTACACTCAACCAAAATTCTGTAAAAGGAAAATAAGAAATGCAAAGTATAAAAGTTAAATCTCGTGTTGACAATGATGGGATTTTACAGATTTCCTTGCCTGAGATGCGGGATACGGATGTTGAGGTGACGATCGTCTATCAACCGTGCAGCAAAAACAAAAGCGTCAGTGGTCGTCAGCATTTCTTAGTACTTTTGGAGCTTGGCAAGGGGAATCATTAACAAGAGAGCCTCAAGACGATCAGCCTGAAAGAGAGCCACTCTTATGATTTACTTGCTTGATACAAACACCTGTATTGGCTATATTAACCAACGTAGTGCTTCTATTTATCAACATATCGTTTCTTTATCTCCAGAAGAAATATTTATCTGTGACATCGTAAAATTTGAACTTTATTATGGGGCATACAATAGCTCACGTTTAGAGGAAAATTTAGTAATCCTAGAGAATTTTTTTAGAGATTTTGTTAGCTTACCCTTTGATGGTGAAGCCGCAGCTATGTGCGGATACTTACGCTTTGAGCTAAAAGCTAGGGGGACGCCGATCGGGGCTTATGATTTACAAATTGCTGCCATAGCCCTAGTTAATAATTTGGTCTTAGTGACCCACAATACTAGAGAATTTGCTCGCATTCCAGAACTGGAGCTTGAAGATTGGGAGCAGGATTAGGATGTTGTCTATGGGAGACAGAGGTAATTTTGGAGAGATTGCTGAAAGATTGGGGAGTTAATCGCCAAAAATTAACAGCTAAAAAGTATTAAGTATTGTAAAATTATCAAAAATAATGATTTAATATTGCCCACAGTCTGATTTGTGACTACATCCTTAGCAATTATTAGTTTAGGATAGATGGGTTTAAGATTCGGTGTTTCCCGATAGGAGTTTATCATGCAGCAACTGGTCAGCGTTGAGCTATTTTTCCTCTTAGCACATATATTTTCTATGGCTTTTGGACTGGCGGGGCTACTTATAGTCTTGCCCAATGCAGAATTTATTAGCCACCTGTCTTCCTTTGGACAAACCTTATTCCAGTTGGGCATGAGTGGTGGTGGAGTTATTTATATTATTTTCGGGCGATCGCCGTATCTATCTATGCCTACCGGACTTTGGGTCTCAAGCCTTGGCTAGCTTTTATGCTCCCCTCAGTATTTTTATCTCTAGGTAGTGAACTTCTGGGAACCAGCACTGGCTTTCCCTTTGGTAGCTATGGCTATCTCAGTGGCTTGGGCTACAAAATCGCTGGGCTAGTCCCCTTTACCATTCCCCTATCTTGGTTCTATCTGGGCTTTGCTGCCTATGTTTTGGCAAGGGCGGGGCTGAAGGTAGCTGAGAATAGCCATAGTTGGGGACGGCAACTGGGGGCGATCGCCCTTGGTTCTCTATTGCTAACCTCTTGGGATTTTGTCCTTGATCCTGCCATGAGCCAAACTATTTCTCCCTTTTGGGTCTGGTATCAACCGGGAGCTTTCTTTGGGATGCCTTACAGTAACTTTGCCGGCTGGTTTGGGACTGGGGTAGTGTTCATGAGTATTGCTGCCTTTCTTTGGCAGAAGCTATCTCTACCCGCTCTCCGGGAACTCAACTTTCCCCTAGGCATTTACCTCAGTAACTTTGCCTTCGCCGGGATTATGAGTGTTGGTTCTGGTTTTTTAGTACCGACAGCTTTGGGTTTAATTGTGGGCGTGTTTCCGGCATTGATGCTCTGGTGGCAAGGGCAAAAAAATGTACCTAGTTCCGTGGTTATTCCTGCAACCTTACCGGAAGAAATTTCCCCTACACCAGTAAAAGTTGCCTTAAAGTAGCAATTTCTCTTCAGAGAAATACAAAATCGGTAAATGTGAAATAGGTTAAGTTATTGTCATCATTTTTTAACGCTCTACCTCTGTTGCTGCTGGTTTTACAGCTACCTGCTGTCTTGATTCTCCTGTCTCGTCTCCTCAAGGGTCCCCAACGTCGATCGCCCCTCCAGCCCCAAGCTGCCACCCCAGATCAGATTGGTAAAGTCGGGGTGGTTGTGCCGACCCTCAATGAAGTCCAGCGCCTCAGTCCTTGCTTAGCTGGCTTGAGTCAACAAAGCTATGAGTTACAGCAGATTGTCATCGTTGATAGTAATTCCCAAGACGGGACTAGGGATTTGGTCAAGGCGGCCCAAGTCAGGGAACCGAGATTGCACCTAGTCACCGATGATCCCCTGCCGTCTTCGTGGGTAGGTCGTCCTTGGGCTTTGCACAGTGGTTTTTTGTACCTAAGTCAACAACAGCCCGCAGTGGAGTGGTTTTTGGGAATTGATGCCGATACCCAGCCCCAGCCCGGATTAGTAGCCAGTTTGTTACAAATAGCCGAAACAGATGGTTACGACTTAATTTCGCTGTCACCCCGCTTTATTCTCAAAAATCTAGGGGAATGGTGGCTCCAGCCAGCCCTGCTGATGACCCTACTATTTCGCTTTGATCCGGCGGGGTCAACCCCCAAACGCCAGAAACGGTCATGGCAAACGGGCAGTGCTTTCTCTGTCGCCGCCAAGTTCTGGAGCAAGTTCAGGGCTACAGCGCTGCCCAAAATTCCTTCTGTGATGATGTCACCCTTGCTCGCTACATTGCTGCCCAAGGGTTTAAGGTGGGTTTTCTGGATGGGGCAGAGGTGATCAAAGTGCGGATGTATGAAGGCTTGCGGGAGACGTGGACGGAGTGGGGTCGATCGCTCTCCCTCAAGGATGCCGGGACGGGAGCCAAGTTATTCCACGATTGCTGGCTCCTATTTGCGGTACAGGGTTTACCCCTAATTAGCGTGATTCTGGGTAATATATTTCTAGGTAATCTCTGGCTGACGGGGAACCCCATTGTCCACCTATGGCTAAATCTCAATTGGTTTCTGGTTGCGATCCGGTTTGCCCTATTGGCAGCGATCGCCCCTTCCTACGACTGGAGCCAAGCCTCTGTAGTTTCTAGAATTAGTTTTATTACTTCACCCCTAGCAGATCCCCTAGCTTTTTGCGCATCATTATCTCCGCCCTCCGTCGTCCCAAACAGTGGCGGGGCAGATTTTATAGCTAAAAAACTTCCCCCAAGCTATATTCTCCAGAGTCAAAAAGAGATTGATCCAAAGAATTCACTCTATCTGGAACCACAATGTAGCCCGTAGTTTCATCCCCGAGGACAAGGTTTTTCTCTGCGCCCCAATACCACCAGTAGGCTCCCACGTAGGCACAGATGAGGCTATCTAGCTGATCTTCTACTTCTTTCAGGGCTTTTCCTTGGCTGGGAATCTCTGGTAAATCTAGGGGGGCTAGCTTCGGCTCTAGGGTGGGTAGGATTTGGAGAATGTAATTTCTAAGTTTGGCTAGTTCTAGCGATCGAGCCGAAAGACTACCTTTTTTGTACTTAAGGATGCGATCGAGATTAAACAAATTTACTTGAGCCGGGTGGGGAAATACTTCAATTTGGTAGCGATCGAGGAAACGGGGCGTAATCCTTGGGGCATGGTGAAACCCCGCTTTTTCCAACTGGCAGCCAAAATCTACAGTCCGAGTCGCAAAGGGACGCTGCATATTTGCCGGATAACAGCCAGCATGGTACTTGCCAAAATAGCTATGGGTGAGGCGATCGGGTAATCTTGTCCCCGTGGTATTGGGGATCAACGTCGGCGCATCTACTGCAACTAGGGCAGGTAAATTTGGTGTTGTCCAATCTTTTACCCAGTCCAGAATTGCCTCAATTTCTAACCTGAGCTCTAGGCTTAATAAAACTAGCTCTTCCCCTCGCCATGCCAAGCAGCACAACCCACTCGCCCCCGATTTCCATCCTAGATCAATCCCTAAAAATCGCATTCCCTGATCCCTGCTTGTACTGGTTTTCAAAATCCAATATACTTGACAATGCATGATTTACATGGTTCAAAATAATTTAGGCGCAACTCAGGCGCAATTTTAGGCGTAGTTTACCGATGAAACATACCTTATCAGTTTTAGTAGAAGATGAAGCTGGAGTTTTGAGTAGAATTGCGGGTTTATTTGCCCGGAGAGGATTTAATATTGAGAGCTTGGCTGTGGGACCGGCGGAACAGGTGGGCATTTCCCGCATTACCATGGTTGTGCCGGGAGATGAACGCAGCATTGAGCAGTTGACCAAGCAGCTATACAAATTAATTAATGTCCTCAAAGTCCAAGATATTACCAACACGCCCTGTGTCGAGCGGGAATTGATGCTGATCAAGGTTAATGCTACCAGTACCAATCGCTTAGAAATTGTGGAACTGGCGCGGGTATTCCGGGCGCATATTGTAGATATTGCCGAAGATGCTCTGACGATCGAAGTGGTGGGAGATCCGGGGAAGATGGTGGCGATTATTCAAGTTCTCAACAAATTTGGCATCAGAGAAATTTCTCGTACAGGTAAAATTGCCTTAATTCGGGAATCTGGTGTGAATACAGAATACCTCAAATCCTTAGAAGCCAAGGTTTAAGGGGTTACGGTGTTTGCTAAGATTTGTTGATAAAAATCAAAAATAAATTTACCCCTAGATTGGAACCCCCGGCAAATAGATTGGTCTGGGGGTTTATAACTAGTGTAATTAAGCAAGATTTTATTTTAGCAGTAGCTGCTTGATTGTCCCCACCAATTCTTGAGGCAGAAAGGGTTTGGAGATGTAAGCATCCGCCCCTTGTTTCATGCCCCAGTATCGATCGAACTCCTCTTTTTTGGCTGAACACATGATTACAGCTAAATTCTGAGTCCGGACATCAGCTTTAATCTTGCGACAAATTTCATAGCCGTTCATTTTCGGCAAAATAATATCCAAAATCACTAGGTCTGGTGGATCTCGTTGAATCCGTTCGATCGCTTCTAAACCATCGGCGGCGGTATATACTTCTAGACCATTTTCCTTCAAGAGCTGAGCAATCAACTCACGTTGAGTCAAGCTATCTTCGACTATCAGAACTTTAGCCATGATTTCCCATCTAAATGCTGATCTTAATAATTCGATCAGGAAATTTAGTATATATTAACAAACTAATTTCTTCCATCACCTAATTTGCCCATAATTGGTACAACATTCTCTATCCAGTATTGCAGAATCATCCAGAATTACTAAGTATTTTATACAGGATCTTTGCTCTAAAATACTTTTCCCTAAGAATCTTATGAGGAATCTTAAGGAGGAAATGCTGGAAAACCTGTCTAAGAGTCTTGGGAAATATGTCCACAGAGATTTTCTCCGGGGGTAACTAAAGGTAGTAATGTTCCACACTGCCTCTTTGAGAGGATTACCTAGAATATCATTAACTCGATCGACAAAAAAGTCCCCAATGCCCCCCGCAACCATTCCAGCCAAAATTTAACTGGCGGCTACTGTCGAAACTAGCTTTCTTCAAGATAAACACAACCCAAATAAAATACCAAATAAATAACTGATAATTAACTTATACAATTTTCCCGGTAAAACTTCTCAGGAAATATTCCTCTGACTGTCCTTACTTGCAAAACCAGAGTCGCCTTCAGCATCTACAATTATTGAGGTGATTATTAATTGAAAACTATGACTTCTGCTTATTCCAGAATTACCACTGAATCTACCCTTGTCTTCCCTAGCTGGCAACCCGCTACTTGGGCAGATTATCTTTGCTACTGCGATCGAGCCGCCCCAGAACGAGTCAAAATATTTTTTAATCAAGGGTATTTATTTATTGAGATGGGAACAGAAGGGATTAACCATGCTTGGTTTTAGTGATTTATTTACAACTTTATTTTTTATCTGGTTTAGCCAGAACCCCACGCAAACCTATGACTCCTTTGGGCGCTGTTTACTAGAAAAACCAGAGCAAAGAGCCGCATCACCAGACTTGGTTTTATATATTGGGGCTGATTCTCCCCGGTGGCGGGCAGGGGAACCAAGACGCATTAACCTCAATCAATGGCGTGTCCCTGATTTAGTTGGAGAAATTGGGGATACAACGATTGCTACAGACTTGGATGAGAAAAAACAACTTTATGCAGCCCTAGGTATTCCAGAATACTGGGTAGTGGATATAGAAGCCCTCAAAGTTTTTGTCTTTCATTTGCAAGCCGATGGCAAGTATAGACAATCTGCCCATTCTCTTGCTCTTTCGGGGTTAGCGATCGAGACCTTAAATCAAACCCTAGTCCAACTCAGCCAAGGTTCCAGTAGCAGTGCCTTATTGTGGTTCGCCCAGCAAATTAACCAGCAAATTAAATAGAAAGATTCACTTAAGACTGTTCAGGAGATATTCCTATGACGATTATTATTCCCAAAACTAGAGTCACCTTTAGTGATTACCTCAGTTACTTTGATGACTCAGACACGAAATATGAACTAGTAGATGGAGAACTGATCCCGATGTCCCTAGCCACTGGCAAACATAACGGCATTATGAAAGCTCTTGAGCATATTTTTGATGTCGAGATTGAGCGTCTTAATTTACCTTGGATCGCCCTCCAAGGAACTGTGGGAGTGCGTTGTCCCCGTGGTATTGGTTTAGATACTTGCCGGATTCCCGACCTGACGGTGATGTTGCAAGCAGATTGGCAGACTTTACAAGAACGAGAGGCAGCGATCGATTTTGACTTAAATTCTCCCTTGCTAGTCATCGAAGTGGTCAGCCCTTCTACCAAAGCCACCGATTATCGAGCCAAGCGAACTGAGTATGCCGCCCGTGATATTCCAGAATATTGGATTGTTGACCCCCTCGAAGCAAAAGTATCCGTGTTGGTAAATACCGATGGTTGGTACGATGTTGCTGAATTTCAGGAAGCTACGCCCCTAGTTTCTCCTACTTTCCCGGAACTAGTCTTAAACCCTACCCAAATCTTTTCTTTGTGAGGGGATTCTAGAAATAAGCAATAAAAAATAAGTAATAAAAGATTAAACAATGAAAGTGAGGACGGTTTCATCTACACCTTTGAGTTTGAGGGGGCTACCCTTGGTAATGATGCCTTCTTCGAGGTAATCAGCCACAGCCGCAGAAACGAGGATCGAATTGGGTTGAGCCGCCTGTTGGAGCCTTGCCGCAATATTTACACTGGGACCGATCGCTGTGTAGTCCGATCGCTCCGCTCCGCCAAACATCCCCACCACTGCCGTACCTTGATGAATCCCACACCGGAACTGGACTGGAGGTGGTCCCCCATCTCCCACTAGACCTAATCCCTGCCATTTTTGATTTAGCTCCGCCAAGGAAACCTGCATTTGGCGAGCCGCAGCGATCGCCCGGCGTACCTGTTCATTGGGAGTCAACTCCTCCGGGGCGCCAAACAGAGCCAGAATTGCATCCCCCATAAATTTATCCACCGTACCACCATTGGCAAACACCGCCCTAGTCATGGCTTCTAGGTATTCATTCAAGAGTTCGGCTACCCGTCTCGATCGCAGGGTATTCGCCAACTGGGTAAAGCCGACAATATCACTAAACAAAATTGTAATTAGCTTTGGCTCTGGGCGCAGGTCTAAGCTCATTTCCCCCGTGGCAGCTTTCTCCACCATCCCCGGCGGCAGGAAACGGCTCAACACCGACTGAGTGAGGTATTGGTTTAGCTCCACTACCTTCTGCTCATTGGCTTTGAGAGCTAAAAGATTCCGCACCTCCGCCAATAATTCCCGGTCATTAAAGGGTTTGGCTAAATAGGCATCGGCTCCCTGCTCTGTCCCCTCTAGGCGGCTCATTTCATCAGCCTTAGCAGTGAGAAGAATAATGGGAATCCCTTGGAGTTGGGGTTCTTGACGGATAAGCTGGACTAACTCCAACCCTGATACCTCTGGCATCATCAGGTCGGTGACGATCAATTGCGGTTTGTAGCGTTGGGCAATCTGGAAACCCTCCCGCCCATTACGACCCATCAACACTTCATAGCCACATTCCCTGAGGATTCCCGATACGTAGTTGCGGAGGTCTGGGTTGTCATCTACTACTAAAACTCGACCCTTGGGGGTTGGTGGCAGATTGCTGACTCCCGGACTATCAACACTACTACTAACATCTAAATTTTCAGCCCCGACTCGATCGCTAAGGCTCGGCAGAGGGGCGACTGGGTTTAGATTTGGGTCTACATCGACATCAAGGAGCAGGGGATTGATCTCTTCTTCCTCATTTTGCAGGTCTGTTTCCAAGTCCGCCAACTCAACTAATGCTCTGGAGGCTTGGATCTCCGTTGGGACTTCCAGTACTTGATCTAGGGGTAAATGCCCAGTACCAGTGTGCAGCCAGACATTAAAGGTAGTGCCATGCTCGTACTCAGACTCTACCGAAATTTGCCCCCCGTGCATTTCCACCAATTCCTTCACCAGAGCCAAACCCAAGCCACTGCCCTCGTAGGAGCGGTTCACAGAGCCTTCCGCTTGGCGAAATCTCTCAAAAAGGTGGGGAATTTGTTCGGGACGGATGCCAATGCCCGTATCGCAGACTTGGAGGCGGACGTGGTTCCCGGCGGGTTCGAGGCGGACGGTAATCCTGCCGTTAGTCCCCGTAAATTTCATGGCATTGGACAGCAGATTGTAGAGGACTTTATCAAATTTTTCGATATCTAGATACACCACGGGACAAGGCACAAGCTCTGTAGTTACGAGCAAGCCTTTTTTCTCGCAGTAGGGACGGAACGCCTCCACCACCTGCTGGACAAATTCCACCAAGCTACAGGGACGGAAACTAGCTTGCATTCTGCCCGCATCCAGACGTTGGAGGTCGAGGAGTTGGTTGACTAGGCGCAACAGGCGGCGGGAGTTCCGGAGGGCAATGACGGCTTGATCGTGGGGGAGGGCAGCTTTTTGGTAGGCGGCAGATTCCAAAGGCCCAATCATCAGGGTGAGGGGAGTCCGAAATTCGTGGGAAATATTTTGGAAAAATTCGGTTTTTTGCCGATCGAGTTCCATCAACCTTTCTGCCTGCTGTCTGGTTTTTTGGTAGAGCCTGGATTGCTGCACGGCGATCGCTGCTTGGGAAGCCACGGCTTGGGCGAGGGTAATATCTGCGGCTTGCCAGATCCGAGACTTACTAACTTGGCGGAGGGTGATACTGCCGATAATCTTGCCGTCGGACAACAAGGGAACCAACAACAAAGCCCGGGCGGGAGTCCGCAGGGGCAGATCATAGCCATTTAACTCTGGACTGATCGCCAGATCATCAATCACTACGGGTTGATTGGTAATCAGTAATTGTTGTAGTACCGGATTTCCGGCGATCGGCACCATAGATTGAGATAAATTTTGGGACTGGGTGGCTTGGAAACGGGAACTATGGGGTTCGACTTTCTCGTACAAACCCACCAACTGGACAAACTCATCCTCATCCCGCCAGAGGGACAGGGCGCAGCCATCCACATCGAGGGCTTCTCCCAACTGTTGAGTAATCGCCGTAAAAATTTCTTGGGGATCAAGGCTAGAACGAATTGCTGTGGTGATCGTATTTACCAAGGCTTGCTGGGTAGCCAAGGCTCGGAGTTGCTCAAAGGCGCGGGCTTGGGAGAGGGCTAGCGCCGCCTGATCTGCCACCATCACCACAAGCTGAATTTCATCATCTTCCCACTGGTAAGGCTCCCCCCCGTTGGTGCAGAGCCATCACCGCAATTAGAGACTGCTGGGAAATCAGAGGCACAATTAAACTAGAGCGAATATTTGCCTGCTGATAGGCCGATCGACGATTGTTATTTTCTGGCTCATCCCCCAAAAAGCGATCGTCCAAAGTTACATCATTAATCACCTCAATATCCTGCGTCTCCCACACCGTCTCCCCCCAACTACTAGAACTATTACTCAGGGTCGGGGTTGCCAGAGCTAAATTTTCCTCTGACGTGCCATTATTGAGTTTATCGAGATTGGATTTTTGATAAATAAACCATTCTTTTGCCAATTCCTTCTCCTGAAAAGGGCGCAGAATACACACATCAATTTCCAGCATGTGTCCCACAGTATTGACAATGATTTGCAGAATTTGCTTCAGGGGCGAAGTTCCCAACCGCCCGTACTGAGCATTCCGGATTGTGTTAGTCACTGTATTTAGCAATGACTCCCGGCGGAGACTGCGGGTTAATTCCTCTGTCCGCACCTTGAGGACGTTATGGGTATCCCAGGCTTGCCGGACGAGCAGTTTTAGCTCCTCTTCATCCCAGGGCTTGGTAACAAACTTAAACACCTTCCCGGCATTAATGGCTTCCACTAAATCTTCAACATCAGTGTAGCCAGTCAAAATAATCCGAATGATATCTGGGTAGCGAGTTGCCGTTAGGCTCAAAAACTCTGTCCCACTCATCATGGGCATCCTTTGGTCAGAGATAATTACCGCCACATCCCCTTCCTGTTCCAAAATTTCTAGGGCGGCAGGGCCACTTTCTGCCCGCAAAACTTTGTACTCCCGATAGAAAGTTCTATAGAGCAAATCAAGATTATCTGGTTCGTCATCGACCACCAGAATTTTCGGTTTAGGTATGGCTAGGGACTTCATAGACCACTGCTCCTACTGCCAAGGGCTTGTGGGGAAAAAATAATCCCCATCCATTTATTCACAGGATTTTGACTGACTTCAGTATAGTTGATTAGTAAGTTTTTCTTGGGTATAGAAAGGATTCTAACCCAGCCTACCTTGAAGTGAAACTGTTAAGTAGGTTTGAACCAAAGACTAGAAATGCGAGACCAGCCCTGACCGTTGGAAGATTCTACCCCTAACTTCCATCATCCCTGATCGAAAACATCTAGATTAAACCTAAAATTTAATTTTGAATTTAGTCTTAATCTTCAATCTTCATCTTAGATTTAATTCCCAAGGTGACTCTACATCTTAAAATTAGACCCCAGCCTAGGCAAAAGCTCTAGGTATAATCTTAACCTAGGACATTACGTCTAGGATGATTTTCTTTTGGTGCTAATTTGGGTTTGATCTGGAGCTTCATAGATTTTAGAAGAATTTACTGGTTAATTTTAAGATTATTTTTAGTCTAGGGAAAGATTTTTGGCAATGGAAGATGATCGAGAAGACGATCGAGAAAATGCACCCTAGGGTTTGGGGAAGATAAATTTTCCCGGATGGTTAGGCTGATTAACTCGTTTTCTGGTAGATTTCTGCTAATTTAGTTAGCAACCACTGTTTTATTTCACTCCTCACTCTTGTGTTTGTCAACTCTTGGTTTTCTTTTTTCGTCTCCCAAGCTCCCGAACCTCTGCCCCTAGAGGAAATTCTGGAGCCATTTCCGCCTACGAGGACAACCTCCTTTACAATTCGCACTGCTCAAGGCTATGACTTGCTTAATTTAGCAGAAATCCTGGCGGATAGTTTCCACGATCGAGCCGGATTCACTGGGCTGATCTTTCCCCTCCTCCGGCTGGGTATCTACGAGGATTTGAGAAATCGTCTCCGCAGTTCCCCACCCCACTATGCCTGTTTAGTCGCGGTGGCAGAGCAGCCTGTAGACCAACCAGAGGAATTAGCCGGGACGATCGAGTTAACCCTGAGACTCCCGCCCCCGTGGCAGTTTCGTCCGCCCCACTATCCCTATATTTCTAATCTAGCGGTGAAAAAAATCTATCGTCGTCAAGGGGCAGCGATGCAGTTATTGGCAGCCTGTGAACGATTAGTAATGGTCTGGGGCTTTGAGGATCTTTATCTCCACGTCCTTGAAAATAACTACGAGGCAAGGCGGCTTTATCTCAAGGCTGGTTATCAGCTCCGGGGCGTAGAGCATAGTTGGTGGTCATGGCTTTTGGGGCAGCCCAAGCGTCTGTTTCTCCATAAGCATCTCCAGCCCAGTGGTTGAAACTAGGAGGTTTTAGGATTAAACTTCTATCAATCCCCAAGATTAATTCCAGAGGTTAAGTATAAAATTTCCGCTAAAACTCGGATCAACATTTAGGCAAAATTAGGCAACTCCTTAAACTAAAACTTAAAATAAAGCCAAACTAAAGATTGGCGATCGAAATTTAATTAGACAGCTACTAATTAGACAGCCACAAAATAAAAAAATAAAAAATAAAAAAATTAATTGGATTCCGCCAGCAAAACAACCATAGCAGTCCTAAAGGATTTCACCCGCCGCCGGCGGGTGGAATCACCTACCAGAAGCAATCTAATTTAGAAAATGCCTTAGTATTGCTATATAAATTTATCAAAACTGCATTCATTAAAATTCATTAAAATTGAGGAAAATTAACTTTGACTGCTCATCAGGATATTTTAGAAAAAATCCGGCTCCAGTTGTTGGTAGTCAATCCCCGCCGCCGGAATGGCTTGATTCTCTATAAACCCTATCATGCCGAATTTGCGGGACCTGGTTCGATCGTGGGAGGGTCTGGAGATTTGGATTGTCAGGCTGTCTTACCAGTGGGCGATCTAGACTTGGTAGTTCCCGCCGCCCCGGAAGACCGTCAACGGGGGTATCTGACCCGTCGGCAATGGATTCAATTAACCAGAAGAATCACCGAGCAAGCCCAGCCAGAACAACGGGCGAAAATGATTTTAGAGCAGTTTGAACACTATTTTGATACCAAGGCGATCGCAAGAATTCCTGACGAAGCCTTCTCTCTCCTCGTCGGAGTTTTACCCCGGACTATCAAGGAGATCCGAGAAAATTAGTAGTATCTATTTTTAATCTGTGACTAGCTATGGGTATTTCCATTAGTGTTAATACTCAATGGCTAATTGAAAATTACCCCACCCATAGCCATGTCTAACCACCTTCTATTTGGGAATTTCGTGGAAAGTTTAGCGAAGAATCTAGCTGTGAGTAGCTCTAAGACTCCTTTTAAAATTTTCATCAAGGTTCTGAAGAAATCAGCTTTTGGAGCGACAATTCTTCTGGGTAGTGTTGTATTTACTAGTTGTGGCGGCGCGCCCTCATCCTCAACTAGAGCTAATGCTCCAGCCCAAATGGCTCCAGAAGGTGCGCCCCAGAATGCGGCGATCGGCAACAACGCCAAAGAAGCGGCGGATAGTCCAGCAAATACTACTAATGTTCCGGCTGCCAAGCCCCAGTTGATCAAGAGTGCCAGACTAGACCTAGTAGTGGTTTCCGTAGAAGCAGGAATTAAAGCTATTGGCACGATCGTCCAGCAGCAACGGGGAGATATTTTGTCTCTAGAAGATAATCAGGCGGACTCCCACAGCGGTCAATTGGCTGTTCTCCAATTGCGGATTCCCCAAGAGAGATTAGATATTACCCTTGAAAGTCTTGCCAAGCTAGGCTCGATCGAGCATCGGAGTCTATCCTCAGAAGACGTGAGCAATCAATTGGTAGACCTGAGCGCGAGATTAAAGAATCTCCGTAAACCGAGGAGGCTTTGTTAGAAATCATGAATCGTTCTGGCTCCGTAGGGGATGTGTTGAAAGTTGCCCAAGAGGTCAGCAATGTCCGCCAATCCATTGAGCAGATTGAGGCCCAACTCCAAAACCTGCAAAATCGAGTCGCCTATTCCCAAGTAAGTGTTAATCTCCGGGCTTTGGCAACCACTCGATCGACCACTCCCAGCCTCGGTCTCCAATTCCAAGAAACTTGGCAACAGGCTACCACTTCTGTGGGCAACCTAACCATTGGGTTAATGAAACTACTCCTATGGCTACTGGTCTACAGCCCTTATCTAGGGTTAATAATTTTAGTAGGTTATGGAATTAGATATTGGTTCCGCCGTCCAGTCCGGGCAGCAGCCCCAGAGGTATCTCAAGATTAGACTCTGAATTAAATTTAAGGATTAAATTTAATCTTAGGCTCAAGGTTAAGAGGATGTCTGAAAAGGGTCTAAAATTTCAGCACAGACTAACCCTGATTATCTATAGTCGTTGCCATAAAAGTTAGGACGAATTCGGCTGCGACTTCGCTCAGCCAAAGTATCTGGGCTTGTCCTAATTAATCTGTCTAGCACTATATGACAGTCCTAGATGATTCCACCCGGCGGCGGCGGGTGAAATCACCTCCCAGAAGCAATCTAATTTAGAAAATAGACCTCTTGCATGAATCATGACCCTCACCCTAAGTCCCTCTCCCTAGGGAGAGAAACCTTCCTCTTACTCCCCTTCTCCCTAGGGAGAAGGGGCTGGGGGATGAGGGGCTTTTTCCTTATTCATGCAAGAGGTCTAATGATTTAGGGTCGCTATCAATGGCTGAGCCAAATTCTAGAGGGAATTAGCTGCGGGGAATTAATTATAGGAAATCAACGATGGCAAGTTTTCGAGTAGTCTTTTTCTGGAATAGTGTAATGGTTCTTTTGGTTGGTGTAGTTAGCCTAGCGACTCTGGGGCTAAATCTCTTCGATGGCTCGGTGAGAGGCTTATTCTTTCCTCCCTGCCTTGCTACCTATCCGGGGGCGGGGTTGTTTTTTCTGGCTTTCCAGATGTTGTTTTATCTGGCAGTCATGGTTTGTCTTTTTACCTACGGTCTGCTGCGGCTCACCCAGCCCGTTGGCGTAGCCTCTCTAAGAGAGCATCGACAGGAAAACAAGTTTATTTTATATTCGGCTCTGTTTACCGGATATTTTTTATTTAATGAAGTTTTTCGTACCCATGTCCACTTAGGAAGAATGGGGATTCCCAAGGTGTTGGTAGTGGCTTCCTATTTTGGGTTGGCGATCGTCTATGGGGTGATCTTCCGTAGGCAGATTCAGCAAACTCCCTACTTGCTACTGGTCAGTGGCGTAGCTCTGTTGGCGATCGCTTTTCTGGCTGAAGGATTGATGACCCAGCTTGACCTCGGTAATGATCATCTGGAGAGCATCATTGAGGGAATCCCCAAACTTTTGAGTGGGGTCAACACCGCCCTGTATTTTTGGTTCACCTGCCGAGATCAACTACTCCGCTCCCTGAATTTTTCTCGACCAAATTTTTCTTGATTTTTCTTGATTCAATTCATCAGTTCGGCTTTGCCTATCGCAATCCTAACTAAGAGGATGTCTGAAAAGGGACTGTAGTATTTCGTACTCAGCGATCCCCCCTAGCCCCCCCTTAAAAAAGGGGGAAACCGGATTCAAAGTCTCCCTTTTTGTTGGCGTAGCCTTCCCCGTAGGGTAGGGGGATTTAGGGGGATCGAAACTTTTGCCACCCACAATAAGACTTTTCAGACATCCTTTAAGTCATTTTCTAAATTAGATTGCTTCTGGTAGGTGATTCCACCCGCCTTCGGCGGGCGAAATCATTAGACATCTTGCGTGAATCATGACCATCACCCTAAATCCCTCTCCCTAGGGAGAGGGACTTTCCTCTTACTCTCCTT
>JAAUUE010000075.1 GCA_012031635.1 Coleofasciculaceae cyanobacterium SM2_1_6
CACATGGAGCGCTTGCCCTACCAAAAATAAACCCAGAGCTAAACCAACTTTTGCAAGTAGCACCATAAACCCATCAGAAAATTCCCTCCCGCCGTTGCCAGTTTGCAGTTCATCCAACTCAATCACATCGGGGATCATCGACCACGGAATTAGATAAGCCACCGATACCCCAAACCCGGCAATGATTGCCAAGAAATACATCCACCCCAACTGCCCCGGCTGCAAGAAAAATAAGCCAGTCTGGGCTAAAATCCATAGACCCGTACCCATGTAATAAACGGCTTTCTTACCTACTCGTTTACTAATATTGCTCCAGAAAAATAACATGCCGAGGGCTGTACCCTGCACAGCGAGGGCAACTAGGGGCGAATCAGCTTCCCTCTGCCCCATCCAGTTCACCACAAAGTAGGGAATAATCGAGGCAGTGACTTGAACTCCTAGCCAAGAGCAGAGATAGATGCCAATGACGTAGAGAAACGGCTTGTTGCTGAGGACGATTTTTAACTGCTCCTTGATGGGGATTGGCACCTCGGCTCCGGTAATTTCTGCTGTTGCTGCCTCCCTAGCTTGCCTGCGGGCTTCGGTGATGGCTACCCGGTCTTTGGTTCCCCAGATGCACCAGTAGAGGGGCAGGACAGAAAAAACCGTGCAAACTCCAGCCAAAACTAGGTACTGGGTAGCGGAATCGGCTTTGACATTGCCAAAAATCACCAAGGCTAATAACAAAGAAAAAATACTGCCGCCGATCGAGAAAGCAAAACGAAAACTATTGAGGCTCGTGCGCTCGTTGTAGTCTTGGGTCAGCTCTGGGGTGAGGGCGGTGTAGGGCAGATTGACGATCGTGTAAAAGGTTTGGGAGACGATCGAGATCAGGACGTAATACCAAAATAGCCCCCATTGATTGGTCTCTGGGTTGGCACTAAAAGTAGGAATCATCCATTGCAAAAAGAAAAAGCCCCCAAAGGGAATTGCTCCCCAAAACATCCACGGATGCCGCCGGCCCCATTTCGACTGGGTGCGATCGCTCAACACCCCCACCAAAGGATCATTCACTGCATCCCAGATTTTCCCAATCAGCAAGATCACACTCGCCAAACCCACATTCAGCCCGACCACATTGGTGAAAAAAAACATCAAATAAAAAACTAAGATATTGGCAGTAATTGCTGGCCCCAAGTCTCCGGCTCCGTAGGCTAACTTGGTACTAAAACTGAGTTTTTCTGATTCTGGGGTTTCTGCCATTTCTTAACAATTTGTTATACAATAATTATTTATTTTTTACTAAAACCAGTGCAACTCCCTGTCCCCATCTTATGCCAGAACTTTTTGTCTCGTGGTCTGAATATCATCAACTCATCGAAAAATTAGCAGTGCAAGTGCATCAGTCTGGCTGGGAGTTTAACCAGATTATCTGCTTGGCGAGGGGGGGATTGAGAATTGGGGATATATTTTCTCGATTGTATCGTCAGCCCTTGGGAATTTTGGCAGCAACTTCCTACGGAGGCAAGGGCGATCGAGTCCGGGGAAAACTCACCTTTGCCCGCCATGTCACCACCACCGCCGAGCAGATGGGTAGTCATGTGTTACTGGTGGACGATCTCCTAGATTCGGGAGTCACCCTCAAGGAAACGATCCCTTGGCTGAAGCAAAACTACGCTGACCATATTGTAGAAATTCGCACCGCCGTCATCTGGCACAAGGCCTGTTCAGTGATTGCCCCTGACTATTGTGTGGAATTTCTGGAGGATAATCCGTGGATTCATCAACCCTTCGAGGCGTACGAACACATGAGTTTAGAGAATTTGGCAGCAAAATTAGGGATGCAGAAAGATCCTAAGGAGTAGTTAAAACTAACTTCAACGATCTACGCAGGTGTCGAAAAAGTTTCTTGTGACTAAAATTTAGCAACTAAAGTCGTTACTATAGCAAAGACCGAGATGGTGAAGAAAGTTTAAGTTGCGAAACCCCCGCGCTGCGGGGGTTTCGCAACTCTTATTTTGTCCTAGCTATGTCTTTCTTTGCTATACAAAAGACCTCTTGCATAAATAACCAGAAGCCCTCACCCCTAGCCCCTCTCCCAGAGCGGGAGAGGGAAAAATTCTTAGCCCTTCTTCGCCCCTTGTGGGAGAAGGGTTGGGATGAGGGGGATGCAAGTAATTCCGCAAGAAGTCTAAAGACTTATTCCTCAATTTCCCAGCTATCAGTTTCGGCGGCTCTCTCGATCATGATCTTGGGACGCAAGAGTAAAATTAACTGCCCCAGAATAGTTTGCTTTGGTGGTTCACTAAACCAACCCATGAGGATTTCTGCCTCTTCGAGAAAGAGAAAATGGCTGTACTGATTCCACTCTTTTTGGGATCGATCGATCACCATTAAGTTTATTTCTGGTTTACCGCTTGCTGTAGTTGTCTGGTCTCTCTGGGTCACGATCGCCACGGGATCGATCGCTTTCTTGAGGGTTGCCCAACCGGGGAGAGCCACCACTGGTTGGGTTGCGGGTAACTGAGTAATCGCAAAAATCCCTTGGGTACTGAAGGTTGGAGTCTGCTGCCAAGTTTCTAAGGTTAAAGGAGTATAGCCAGCTAAAGAACTATCCAAGGAACCAGCAAAGGGAATCAGGCGGGGGAGTTCTTCTTCGGCTTCTAGACGGTGCAGGGGCAGGATCGGAGCTTTGGCTTGGGGAGTGGCGGTTTCACCGAGGATGAGTTCGATCTGTTCCTTGGCAGTTTGGGTTTCTGCAAACATCAAACCCCGGACAATCAGGCGCGATCGTTCTTGAAGATTAGTTTGTTGCTTGGCAAGTTTCCAGTAATGGTACGCCACCATATCCCCCGCGCTTCGACTAAAGCCCTCTGGCAGTTTCCCTAAACGAGAAAAATCTTTGATGGCTCTAGCAACTTCTGTAGCTGCGGTCGAATCTAGCCCCCGGGCAGCAATAAATTCCGCCGCACTTAATCTTTCCGTTTGGGTTAAAATTCTAAGTTCGTAGAGAATATCACTACCAGTCCTCTGGAAGCGATCGAGTACCTCTGCTGTTGCCCCCGCTTTGACAATACTGGTATAAACTTGAGCAGCGACAATAATCTGGTTTTGATGAATAGGCTCAAATCCTGTTGCCTCAAAAATAGCTTGAGAATTGTAACCAGATTTCTGAAGTTTTTGACAAGCATCACCCCACGCAATCCAGTTTTCTTGCTTTTGGCGGAGCTTAAGAAGGAGATGCTCTGCATCTATGCTTATTTCCCCCGTTGGTGAGTTAAAATCAGAGTTATTAGATAGTGGGTCTGTCATAATAGCAGGATAATTTACTGTAAGTGCGGGGCTTGATTTTAGTTTTATGAATAAAAATATTCCTGATCTTGATACTATCACTCGTCAACTCATGAGCCTAGAAAAACCCAAAAAACCGAAAATGCTGGTCGTAGATGATGAGCCAGACAACCTTGATCTGCTCTATCGGACTTTTCGCCGTGATTTTAGTGTCCTCAAAGCTGATAGCGGGATCAGTGCCTTAGAAGTATTACAGGCTGAGGGAGAAGTAGCGGTAATTATTTCTGATCAGAGAATGCCAGAAATGAAGGGAACAGAGTTTTTGAGTAAGACTGTTCCCCAGTTCCCTGACACTGTACGAATTATTTTAACTGGTTTCACTGATGTGGAAGATTTAGTTGATGCCATCAACTCTGGACAAGTTTATAAGTACATCACCAAGCCCTGGGATCCCGGCGAACTAAAATCCGTAGTCCAGAGGGCGGCAGACAGCTATGAACTGGTGAAAAATAAAACCGATGAATTAAGCCGCGCCCAAGCCCAAACAGAATTGTTAGCAACTATTGTTGGCTCAGTCCAAGAAGCCCAAGATCTCCAAGGAATTCTCAACCCGATCGCCACCGCCTTTGCTAAGAGTTTTGCCTGTGATGCCTGCGTTTTGCAAGCAATAGAAACTGGAAATTTTAAGGATGCCTTTGGTAAACATTCTGAAGGTGAAGATTTCGGCTTGAGTTTGGTAGGAGACAGCGTAGTGGCTGGAGCGATCGAGTCCCAGAAGCTCCAAGTTTGGGTAGACGCTAGTAATGCTCCGGTAATTGCGGATACCGATCGCTACAAAGCTGCTGCCCTCAAAGCCCATCTAGTTGTTCCTGTTCTCTACCGGAGTGAAGTCCTAGCGATTCTTTCTCTCCAGTGGCGGCATCCCTGCAAGCTCTCAGAAGATGAAGTCAGGCTCATCCATCTCTCTGCCCAGCAGGTTGGTTTAGCTCTCACCAGCGCCAGATTGAGTTAATTCTAAGATTAATTTAGGGATTAATTTAGGGATTAATTTGAGGACTAATTTGGAGATTGATTCTAGAGGCAAATAATCTCGATCAGCAAAATAACTATCGGCAAAAAGTCTATGGTTACACAAATTCAAAAGCCAGAGCAGATCATCTACCCAGACAGCGATGGTGAGCGGATGTCCGAGAATACGGAGCATTTTGAACTGATTATTTGGTTGGTGAAAAATTTGGAGTTGATTTTTGCCGATCGACCCCAAGTTTTTGTGATTGGGGATTTACTTTGGTATCCCGTGGAGGGTAATAATAAACTTCGGTTGGCTCCTGATGGTATGGTGGTGTTCGATCGCCCCAAGGGTTATCGGGGTTCCTACAAGCAATGGGAGGAGGCTAACATTCCCCCGCAGGTGGTATTTGAGTTTCTGTCTCCGGGCAATCGCTTAGCAGAAATGATCCGCAAATTTAGCTTTTACGAGCGCTACGGTGTGGAAGAATACTATGTTTATAATTCCAGCACTAGGGAACTAAGTGGTTGGATTGGGGGCGGGGGTAGCCTAGAGGAAATTCCTGAGCTACAAGGTTGGGTAAGTCCCCGGTTGGGTATCCGATTTGAGATGACAGCAACGGGACTGGAAATCTATCGCCCTGATGGCAAGCCCTTTAGGAGTTTTCTAGAATTGGAGCAGGAACGTCAAGCCGCAGAAGCAAGGGCAGAGATGGCTCAACAGGAAGCAAAGGTTGCCCGGCAAGCAGCCCAAGCTGCCCAACAAGAAGCAGAGGTCGCCCGTCAATCAGTTCAAGGATTTCAGCAAGCAATTCAAGAAGCTAATCAAGTAGCCCAAGCAGCAAATCAAGTAGCTCAAGAAGCGATGGATTTATTAGAACAGGAACGGAATTTACTAGAACAGGAACGGGTTCGATCGCAAGCCCTCGCTGATAAATTAAGAGAGTTGGGCATTGAACCAGATATTACTTAAAACCAGATCTTATTTAATAATTATGATCTAGTTTTTGCCAGAGGAGAATACCTTGATAGTGATTAACAATACCACCGATCGCAGATAATAATAGCCATCCCAACAAGTTAACCCGGATATCAAACAAACTCACGTCTAAAAGATTAAATAAGACACAACTACTAAAGGCGATGAGGTAGGTAAAGATAATTAGTCGATCGTCTTGTTTATTAATTAATTGGTTAGGAGAAACTATCGAGAAAACTTGCGACCAGACTTGGAGAATTTGGATAGTTTTAAACATTACCCAACCCACTAAACCTGCAAATAATAACGTAGTAATAATCCCTGTTTCGGCACTCAACATCAGGAATAAATTGTGGGGATGTCCTAACCAAAATTGGGTTTTTGCTTGGTATAGTTGGGTAAAATTGCGTAAGCCCCAGCCCACGATCGGGCGATCGCCTGTAAGCTGCATCGCAAACCGCCATTGAGTTTCTCGCAGATCTGCCGTCGGTCGGTTGGGGTTCATTTCATCCGAAAGCCTTGCCCAAATAAACCGGGGAATAATCCCCCTTAGCCATTGTTTACTGGGGTCTACACCAAAAGCCGACCACAGGATCGCTCCCATAAAACCCACGACTGCCCAGACCAAAAACTTCCAGCCTTGATACACGGCAAAAGCCAACACTGCGAGAAAGGCGATCGACCAACTATTCCGGGAGCTAGTCATGACTAAGGCTCCTCCGGTAGCTAAGACTAAGAAGCCGAGGCAAATCAATCTTAATTTAGGTGAATTAGGGTTGGTTTTAATAGAAGAAAAAAATTGATGTAGTGGTAGATATTTTTGTAACTCTTCTAGCCAAAAACCTAAGCTAAGAATAAAAATAATCTGTAGATAAATTGCCAAAATATTTGCATACATAAATATAGAAGCCATGCGTCCGGGAGGATTACCACCGGGTTTAACGATCGTTCCTAAAATTGCCTCCAAAAAATCTGGGCTAGTCATGCCAAACAGCATCTGTCCATAACCAAAAAATAAAATTGGCACTGCCCCTAGCAGCAATAAATTGCCTATTTGTCGCAACTGAGCAGGGGTTTGGATTAACTGACTGTAGGCAGCAAAAAATAAAAATAACGGGATTAAATTAGCTAACCCAAGTAAGGCAGAAAGTTTATCATTGGCAAATAGGCTAACTATAATTAGTAACAGACTTAATAAAGCAAATCCTCGGTTAATCCATCGATAATTAATTAGTTTATATTGCCGAATATAGGTAATTAGCAACGCCAACCCCATACTGATAATTCCTAAAATCGGTAAAAATGCTAAGAATACAATGCCAATTTGGGCAAAATTCCAAGGTAACTGAAGGCGGGGGTCAGTATGTTTTTGAATTAACCAACTAATTTTACTTTTATCCATAATTAAATACAAAATGTTACGAAAATCAAAAAGTTACTTATAAATTATCTACCTAGGGTAATTCATCAGTTTATAATAGTTTATTCCTGAAGATGACTTAAGAACTTAACTAAAATCAAACTAAAGCTAACATTAAAATCAAGCATCAGAAATATGGGATTAAAAATAATAGAAAGTTTTGATCATAGCTTCAGCCTTGAGCCAGAGGTAAAAGCTACCCTATTCAAGCTCCTGAGGGGAGATGTTTTTTTGCAACAGGTGAGTCTGCAAGCCCAAGGCTCGCCAGTAGAATTTACAGAATTATTATTCCAGCCCGTCCCCTACAGTAGCTCTACTCCTAAGGGAATGCCGATCGAGTACCATCCCTACCAAGAATCAGCAGAGTATCTGATCATCAACGTACCACCAAATTTTATGTTCACAGCCAAAATATTCAAACCCAGCCGCCTTTGTGCCATCTATCGCAAAATTAATTAAGATGTGATTAGTTTCTATTAATATCTTTAAAAATTGCTGGAAGAAAACTTATAAATTACATGAATGAGACTAATAATATTTCTACTTTAAATGAATTACCTTATATTTCTTACCTTGATGATCAGGGATACTTACCTCCAGATTTAGAAGGAAAAATTGGTGTTTATGCAGTATTTGATCAATCACAAGCATTACAATTTATTGGCTATTCTCGTGATATTTTTTTAAGTATTAAACAGCACCTAGCCCGTTGCCCAGAGGAGTGTTATTGGCTAAAAGTCCAGATTATTACTAAGCCTAGTCGGACTATGCTGGAGGCGATTAAGACAGCGTGGATTGAGGAAAATGGAACTATGCCTGCTGGTAATCTGGTAGAGGCAAAATGGCAAGATCCTATTGATGCCAAGCCAGCAATGACGGAAATAGAGCGGGAGCAGTATCGAAAAAGTGATGGGATCGGACAATTAAAGCTAATTAAAAATGTGGCTCGGCGGGTAGAGGCAGAAATTTTTGCTCAATTACAGATTCGGGGAGTGAAGGAGGAAATGCGTTTTAACCCGAAGTTGAAGGAAAATGGTTTATTAGATTTAAAGTAGTTTTTTTGTAAAACTTGTGTGGGTAATTGTTGAATTTAATTTACCACGATTAATTTTAACTTGCCATCTCTAGGTCTATTAGAATACTATTGGGTATAGTGTCGATCGGAACAATGGCTAATTAAATGATTGATGATTTCCCTAGCATGAGGCAAAATTCTCCATTGGCTGAATCTTCAAATAATCAACCTCAAAAGATTAGGCAATTTTCTTTGGGATTTGTGTTGATTGTGCCGTTTGTGATGCTGGTTACTGGGGCGGTGAGTTTGGTGGGCTATCTTTCTTACCGTAGTGGGCAGGAGGCTGTGTCCAACTTAGCTAATCAATTAATGGATCAGACCTCAAATCGGGTGATCGATCGCCTTGATACTTCTCTAGGATTTCAACAAAAATCTTTAATATTTAACCCTCAAATTTTTCAGCAGGGTAATCTCAATATTAATGACCGCCAGCAAATGCAAGCATACCTCTGGCAGCAGATGAATTTTTCTCCTATTAATAATATCTTGCTAGGGACTGAAGAGGGACGTTTCCTTAGTTACGGACGGATAATCAGCCCAGACTTGTTGGCAAGGGTAAACAAAATTACTTCAAAAAAAATAGAGATAGGCGCTCCCTATTTTGGGGAAGTGAACCCCGCCCAGCCAAGCCAACGCAACTATTATTTGGCGGATGACCGGGGCAGAGCGAAGGAACTAGTTTTAACAAGAACTATTAATACCCAGACTACAGAATGGTATCAGGTAGCAAAAAATGCTCAAAAACAAACATGGTCGCCGATCTATGTCGATCGTGTGGTTGCGGATTTGGGAATTGCGGCTGTTGTGCCTATTTATGATGCCAAAAAGCAGTTCCAAGGAGTTTTGGCTAGTCATTTTTCTCTGTTAGAGATTAGCAATTTTTTGGGCAAGCTGAAATTTTCTCCCCGGGGACAGACTTTTATTATGGAGCGTTCTGGTGATTTAGTTGCCACTTCTACCTTAGAAACCCCCTATTTTCTCCAAGATCAAGGAAAGTCGAGGCAGTTTCCCGCTACCCAGAGTGCAGATCATCAGACTAGGGCGATCGCACCTATCTCCAGCAAAAATACGATGGTCTCCAAAAAATTCAAACTAGTCAAAATTTTCAGGTAATGGTTGATGGGGTAAATATCTTTGCCGAAGTGAAGCCTTATCAAGATGAATACGGTTTGGATTGGCTGCTGGTGACAGCAATTCCGGCTGCTGATTTTATGGGCGAAATCGAAGCAAATACTCGTTGGACATTTTTGTTGTGTGGGCTGACTTTGTTGGCATCCTTGGGGATGGGGTTGTCCACTGCCCGTTGGGTGACTAGACCGATCAAGCGTCTGAGTCGATCGAGTCAGGCGATCACCCGGATAGATTGGCAAGGATTTACCCAAGTAAACATCGAAATCCAAGACCAGATTACCCAGACGCATCGGATTGTGGAGATCACAACCTTAGCTGATTCTATGCATCAGATGCTAGTCCAACTCCAAAATAGTCACCGCAAAATTGCTGAAGCCTTACAACAAACAGAGCTAGAAAATCAAAGTATTTTATCGATGATCCCTGATTTAATGTATATTAATAGTCCTGAAGGGGGGGTTCTAAAACAATTAAAAACTAGTTATCAAGAGGAGCTTAATGTTTTTCCCAGAGATATAGTAGGCAGTTCGCTACAGGATTTTTTGCCAGCAGACGTAGTTGAATCACGACTGTACTATATTAATCGAGCTTTGGAAACTGGAGAAATTCAAACCCACGAACAGCAACTTGAAGTGAATGGAGTGCTTCAGGATGAGGAAGTAAAAACAATCAAGATTAGCGATCGAGAAATCTTAACGATGATTCGCAATGTCAGCGATCGCAAACGAATTGAGCTAGCTCTGCAAACTCGTGAAGAAGAGTTTCGCCATGCCTTTGAAGATGCATCCATCGGGATAGCGATCATTTCTATTGATGGTTATTTGCTGAGAGTTAATGCTTTTCTGTGCAAGATTTTGGGCTACTCTTCAGCAGAATTACTAACCCTAAATTTTCGAGATATTACTTATCCTGAAGACTTAGAAGCAGATACGATAAATGTCCATAAAGTATCCACAGGAGAGATGTATACTTATCAAGCAGAAAAGCGTTATATCCATAAACAAGGGCATATTATTTGGGTTTTAGTTAATTGTTCTCTAGTCCGAGATAGCCAAGGAAATCCCCTCCATTTCATTTCCCAAATCCAAGATATTACAGACCGCAAAGAAGCTCAAAAGACCTTAGAATTTCAGAGTGTAATCATGAATAATATGGCGGGAGGTGTCTGTGTCATCACAGCTTCAGACCTGATCATCGTCTATACCAACCCCAAATTTGAGGAGATGTTTGGCTACTTGCCGGGAGAATTGATCGGGCATCCTGTGGGCATCTTGAACTATGTTGAGACCCAAGTGACACCAAAAGAATCGGTGATGGATATTGTCGAGCAACTCGATCGAAACGGGGAAGCAAAATATAAAGTCCACAATCGCCGCAAAGACGGAACCCCCTTCTGGTCTCGAGTGCAGACCTCTAAGTTTGAGCATCCTGAGTATGGAACCGTCTATGTGGGGATACAGTACGATATTACCGAGCTAAGACTTGCTGAGGAGAATTTGAGGAAGGCAAAGGAGGCTGCCGAAGCCGCTAACCAAGCCAAAGGTACTTTCTTGGCGAATATGAGCCATGAATTGCGATCGCCCCTCAATGCCATTCTGGGTTTTTCCCAATTAATGCAACACACCCCCAATTTGCCAGCCGAGCATTATGAAAATGCCAAGATCATCTATCGCAGTGGCAACTATCTCCTTTCTTTAATTAATAATATTCTCGATCTCTCAAAAATTGAAGCGAATAAAACTACCTTAAATATTCAAGAATTTAATTTGGATTATCTCCTTGATGATCTCAAATCAATGCTGCAACTACGAGCAGATAATGCAGGTATAGCCCTAATTTTTGAGTGTAGTCCAGAAGTTCCCACAAATATTTGTACCGATGAAATCAAGCTCCAACAAATATTAATTAATCTCCTTGGAAATGCTCTCAAGTTTACTCAACAGGGTTCGATCGTGTTGCAAGTAACTTGTTCATCCCCAGCCGCTTCTGAAATCACTCTCTTTTTTAGGATTCAAGACACCGGAGTCGGCATCGCCCCAGAGGAATTACCCAAAATATTTGAAGCCTTCAATCAGGCAGAAGCAGGGCGAAAAATACACCAAGGCACGGGGCTGGGTCTGACTATCAGCCGTCAGTTTGTGCAGCTTCTCGGCGGCGAGATTACTGTCACCAGTGAGCTAGGGCGGGGGACAACTTTTCAGTTTCAGATTTCAGTCCCCAGGGCGCAGGAACCCGTTAGCCTAGCCATGGAAGTGCCGCAAAAAGTTTGGCGACTGGCTCCCGGTCAACCCCAGTACAAAATTTTAGTTGTCGATGATATCGGGGTGAACCGAGAATTATTAGTAAAAATGCTCAGTCCCGTGGGTTTTCAGGTACGATCGGCAAACAATGGACGGGAGGCGATCGACCTCTGGAAATCTTGGTCGCCCCAGTTGATTTTCATGGATCTGCGGATGCCGATCATGGATGGCTACGCCGCCACCAAGCATATCAAAGCCTATCCCCAAGGGCAGGACACCATTATCATTGCCCTCAGTGCCAACATCCCCCAAGACGAAAAAACTGCTGTACTAGCGGCGGGATGTGATGATTTTACGTTAAACCCTTTACAGAACAAGCTATATTTAATCTCCTAAGCCAGCATCTAGGGGTAAGCTACATCTACACTAAAGACTCAATTCAGGATTCAATACTAAGTATTCAGGCAAATATTCAGAATAATATTAAAGTAAATACAGTTTCAACAGCCCTCACTACCGAGAATTTTGCTGCTATGCCCTCAGAGTGGGTACAAAAATTAGCTGAGGCTTGTCTAAGTGGGGACTTTGATCAGGTGATGTGGCTAACTAAAGAAATACCCGCCTCTGCTTTTCGGAGTTCCTTAGAAGAACTAGCGGATCAATTTCAATCAGAGACAATTCTAGAATTAATTCAACCCCTAATTGAAAACCTGAGTAATAATAATTAGAGCAGGTTGGCATTCAACAATGAGTTATAAAATATGTCATAAAATGTGTCATGAAATAATGGTTTAGTCTTGAAAGATGTAAGGTAGGTAAGGTCTTACTAGAACTTCCCCTACAAAAATTTCTATTTGGGTTGGTTCTGTAGTGAAATAGTATTTTGATTTAAGTAAATTATAGTGGAAATCTATATAAGTAGTATATCTAAGCAATATGTCTAAGCAGGTTATTTTATGTGTTGATGATGAAAAAATGATTTTAGATAGTTTGTACTATCAACTTAGACAGTATTTAGGCAATAGTTACCACATTGAAACTGCTGAAACTGGAGAAGAAGCGATCGAGCTTTTGGCTGAATTACATCAAAACCAGATCGAGATTCCTTTGATTATTTGCGATCAAATTATGCCGGGGTTAAAAGGAGATGAACTCCTTATTAAAATTCATGCCCAATCTCCCCAAATTCTCAAGATATTACTCACAGGACAGGCTAGTGTAGAAACCGTCGCTAATGCTGTCAACCATGCCAATCTCTATCGCTACATTGCCAAACCCTGGGATAGTGTAGACCTGTGTATGACGATCACCGAAGCCTTGCGGAGCTACGAACAAAGTAAACAACTAGTTGCTCAAAATGAAACCCTCAAAATCCTTAATGCTTCCCTAGAGCAGAAGGTGGTCGATCGTACCCAGGAACTAACTACTACAAATATTCAACTCCAAGCAGAAATTAGAGACCGCCAGCTTCTAGCCGAAAAACTAAGAACTTCTGAAGAGAAAATTCGGGCTATTTTTGAAGCAATGACAGATATTATTCTGGTGATTGATGAAGATGACAATATAGATATTGCCCCGATCAATCCCCAAAATTCGGAGAGAATGACTCCTCTGGTTAATGCGACGATCAAACAATTTTTTGTGGAAGAAACTAGACAAAACTGGTTGCAAATAATCCAGCAAGTGCGGGATACTCAGCAAATATTAAATCTCGACTATAGCCTGCCTCTAGACGATCAAGAAACGTGGTTTACTGCCAGTATTTCCCTAATGCCCAATAATGCCGTGATCTGGGTCGCCCGCAATATTGACGAACGCAAGCAAGCCGAAGCCGCCACCCTGAGAGCCAAAGAATCCGCCGAAGCCGCCAACCAAGCCAAAAGTACCTTCCTTGCCAATATGAGCCATGAACTGCGATCGCCCCTGAATGCGATTCTTGGTTTTTCTCAAGTCCTGCTCAACAACAATGTCCCCGCCCCAGAGCAAGCCGAAAATATCAAAATCATTTATCGTAGTGGCGAGCATCTCCTGAGTCTAATTAACCATGTCCTTGATCTCTCCAAAATCGAGGCAGGAAAAATCACCCTGAACCCCGAAAACTTAGATTTATATCACCTCCTTGAAGACCTCAAAGATATGCTCCATCTCCAAGCCGAAAAAGCTGGACTAGAACTAATTTTTGACTATGGAACTTCAATACCTCAATATATCTATACCGATGCCGTGAAACTCCGACAAATTCTAATTAATCTCCTCAGTAATGCCCTGAAATTTACCAAAGCAGGGCTGGTCAAGCTCCAAGTCCTCAGTGATGACTTCCCGATCGCAACTGTTAACAATGACCCCTTTGCTAGCAAGAGCTTTACTAGTAATAGCTTTACCCTGAAGTTTCGGGTCGAAGATACGGGCGTAGGCATTGCCACGGAAGAATTAACTCACATTTTTGAGGCTTTTAGCCAAGCTCAAGCCGGGCGAGAAATTCAAGAAGGTAGTGGCTTAGGTTTGGCAATTAGCCGGAAATTTGCTCAACTCCTAGGGGGAGATATCACCGTCACTAGCCAGCTAGGACAGGGTTCCACCTTCCAGTTGGTGATGCAAACGTCCCTAGGTAGAGAAGCCTCTGCTCCCCCAATGTCTTCTGGGCAGGTGATTGGTTTGGTGCCCGGTCAGCCCACCTATCGGCTCCTAATCGTTGATGATAAATCAGTAAATCGGCAACTCCTGAGGAGATTTCTAGCACCTCTGGGTTTTGAACTTAAGGAAGCTAGTAATGGCAAGGAAGCGATCGACCTCTGGGCGGCTTGGTCTCCTCACCTGATCTGGATGGATATGCGGATGCCAGTCATGGATGGCTATGAAGCCACAAAGCAAATCAAAGCTACTCTCCAAGGACAAGCTACGGCGGTGATTGCCCTCACGGCCAGTGTCCTCGAAGCAGAGAAAGATGTAATTCTCTCCACAGGTTGCGATGATTTTATTCGGAAGCCCTTCCAACAACAAACTATTCTCGATATCCTAGAAAAGCACTTGGGCGTAAATTATCTCTATGCCGAGACAGAAATCATGACCTTAAATGACTTAAACTCCGGCTCAACCAAAAGCTCAACCCTAAGGGAACTCAAAGCCCAAGATTTGACTTGTATGCCTCGATCGTGGATTAATGAATTTTACAATGCTGCCCTAGAAGCAGACCCAACTCAGATTATGCAACTAATAACGACCATCCCATCCACAGAAGCCGCCCTCAGCCAATCTCTGATTAAACTTGCTCGTCAGTTTAAGTTTGAACAACTAATCGAACTAAGTGAACCCTTGATTATGGATGAGTAAAACTAAATTAATGCATAAATCCCTAGTTAATTAATTAGTCGATCGAAAATACTAGGTCGATTCCGGCATAGATAGTATAGATGGCTCAGACAAAAATATAGACAAATTAGTTAGCTTAAATGATTTAAGATACATATTTAAGATATTTAAGGTAGATAAAATTAAGAAAATTGGACAAAGTTGAAATCATGAATTCCCAACCCAAGTCGAAAGGCAACATTTTACTTGTAGATGATATGCCAGATAATTTGCAATTATTGAGTGATTTGTTAGTCAAACTTGGCTATACAGTCCGCAGTGTCACCAGTGGGCGGATGGCTCTCAAAACTATCCAAGTAAAACCCCCAGATTTAATTTTGTTGGATGTAAAAATGCCAGAGATGAATGGTTATCAAGTGTGTGAAGCTCTCAAGGCAAATCCAGACACCTACAAAATTCCGGTTATTTTTATCAGTGCCTTAGATGATGTTTTTGATAAGGTGAAAGCCTTTGAGTGTGGGGGAGCAGATTATATTACGAAGCCTTTCCAGATTCCTGAGGTGGTGGCGCGGCTGGAAAATCAGCTAACTATCCAACGTCAGCAGCGACTTTTGCAAGAGGAGATCACCAAGCGCCGAGAAACGGAGGAAATGATTTATCAATCCCGTGCTTTGTTAGCTAGTGTGTTAAATAGTTCCTTTGATGGCATTGCCGCCCTAGAAGCTGTCCGGGATCCGGTCACTGGGGAGATTGAGGACTTTCGGTGCTTGGTAGTGAACCCGGTTATCTCTAAGTTTTTTTAAACAGAGTCGGGAAGAGTTGGTGGGGAAACTGGTACTCAAAAGATTCTTAAATCGAGTAGCTCCAGAACTGTTTGGATCAATTTGTGGCGATCGCCAAC